>CAZXHO010000073.1:0-9295 GCA_964640365.1 uncultured Sangeribacter sp.
ACTTAGGATCTGGTGTCTAACGACGTGGGGGTTCGAGTCCCTTCGTGCGCACAAAATCAGCCCCTTAAACTCATTGAGTTTAAGGGGTTATTCTTTCTCACAAAGCATTTACTTTGGGACTGCTTAGGTTTAGTTGGGACTATAAAAATTCAGAGAGGTTTCTGAGTTATAGAACTGCCCTGAATAGTCTATCTATAAATTTAAATATTAACCTTTTGCTTATATCTTTATAGCTTAATTTGTATAGAGTAATACAAATAATGGATATTAGCAGATGAGAAATATGAGAAGGTTGGACGGAGGAGAATTTATAATAGCCTTAAATTAGACTTTTACTTTTTAACTGCTTCCGGAGTCCAGTTTTTAAGGAATCGTATCACTTTTTTCTTGTCATATCCTTCACCTTGCTCCAAAAAACTTGAATCTTGAGTATGGATCACATCGCCCCTATCGTTGAGCACTACAAGTGCGGGATATCCGAAGCGATCAGGATGATTAAGGCGTGCAAGCATCTTTGAAGAAGCGTCATCCCCACTTGCTGAAGCGTTTCGCGGATTATAATTCACGTGGATATAGACAAAATTATCATCTATCATTTGTTTAATCTCATTGTCATTTTCTATAAATGAGGCAAACCAAAGACACCACTTGCACCAGTTTCCACCTACCTGACAAATTACGAACTTACCCTGATCGGAGGCTGATTTTACAGCTCCTGCAATCTGCTCGTTTGGATCTATTTCTTCGTTATAAACTTTCTTTACAGGAGTCTGCGCATATGTTGCCAAGGATAGAGACAGAAAAATCAAGAGATAACAAATTTTTTTCATATGGATTTTATTTAAATTTTTAGATTAACTGGAACATTTCTGTTTCCGCTACAAATTTAATTAAAATCCGGTGTAGATTTCTACTTAGACCTCAAAAAATTACCACCATGGTAAAAATAAAAACGACCGATTTCACAATCAGCCGCCTTTTTTCCATAATACTTTTTTCTAACTAACCTAACATCATGAAACGATTTCAATAATAAGACAAAATTGACCATCAAAAAGTTTAGGGAAAGAGCAAGTTTAATACTTTTTAACAATGGACATAGAACACCATATCTTGGCTACTCATAATTTGCATCTTATTCCTTAACTCTACACCTATCATAGATAATAAATTTTATCTTCTCATTTTTAAATTGATACAACTTAGACGCTCTTTATCAGTTATTATATTATGTGAACGTTGCAAGATTTAACGTAATTCGTTCATCGGTTCGTTTCTATATATTTACTGTATTCATGTACAAAATATTATTTATAATTTTATTGATATCCGGGTTTTCTTTCAGCATATCCGCAAATGAAACCCTTGAGTACGAGCCAGTTAGAGAGCTGCCCCTTCCCCAAGTGCCGGATTCTTTACGCCGTCCGGTTGACAGAGCGGACTTTATAATAGCACATTTTTGGGATAAAATGGATTTTTCAAATCCGGAAATGACAAACGACTCAACTTTTATAGAGCAAAACTTCGTAAACTATATTAACCTCTTCTCTCATGCCGATGAGAATAAGCTTCCTGAAAGTGTTTCATCGTTCTTACAAGCATCTGAGGCTTCACCTTCTGCCACACATCTGATTTATGATTTGGCAGACAAGTATTTCTACTATACTGACTCTCCATTTAGGAGTGATAAGTATCATGTTCTTTTTCTTAAGAATGCAATTAATTCCAAGGTTCTCACTGAAGCTGAACGTTCAAGAGCAAATTACAGGCTTGAAAATGCTCTTAAAAATATTCCGGGATCCAAATTTCCGGAATTCAAGGTTATTATGCGCAAAGGAGAAGAAGCAGACATCATGAAATGTTTGAAGAATGAAAATAATCTGATAATTTTTTACGATCCCGATTGCTCTCACTGCATGGAAACCATCGATAAAATTAAAAAATTATCAACCATAAGGGAAATGCCACACGTAATAGCGATAGACGTAACAGAGGATAAACAACTCTGGAACGAAACAAAAGATGCCCTGCCTAATGAATGGGACGTAACATTCGCTTTAGACCCTATAGAAGACAACGACCTGTTTATTTTTGAAGAGATGCCAACTTTATTTCTTGTGGACGGCAATGGCATAATCCTTCTTAAAAACACTTCGATTGAAGAAATAGAAAATAAGATCCCGACTCATAACAGTCTTCAAACATCACAACCGAATGCAGCTAAGGTAGATTAAAAGGCGTTAAATCCTTTTTCCAAGACCATTTTTTCCACTTTTCTCATGAATCATAAATCCATAATATGGTTTGCATTGTCAGCGTTTTTTTGTTAACTTTACGGCAAATTCCACTTTTTTCTGACAATGGCTGAAGAATTTGACATACCGGATAACTCACCCGAAACAGACTTTAATGAAAGAGAAGAAAGTACCTCTTCTGTTCCCTCTTTCGCAAAAACCAACGCGGATCTGACATCGAAAAAAACGGTTTTGACAGGAATGTTCCAAAACTGGTAACTGGAATATGCCAGTTACGTAATTCTTGAGCGTGCCGTTCCTCATATTGAAGACGGTCTGAAACCCGTGCAACGGCGAATTCTACATTCAATGCTAACTCTGGATGACGGCAGGTTCAATAAAGTTGCCAATATTGTCGGAAATACAATGCAATATCATCCTCACGGTGATGCCTCTATCGGTGATGCTCTTGTACAACTCGGACAAAAGGAATTGCTAATAGACACTCAGGGTAACTGGGGAAATATACTAACCGGAGACTCGGCAGCCGCACCCCGATATATTGAAGCAAGATTGTCAGAATTTGCTCTTGAAACAGTATTCAGCCCCAAGATAACTGAGTGGACTCCAACATACGACGGCCGTAAAAAAGAACCTGTAACCCTCCCTGTTAAATTCCCTCTGCTTCTTGTTCAGGGTGTAGAAGGTATTGCTGTTGGTCTTTCTTCTAAGATTCTTCCGCATAATTTTAACGAGGTATGCGACGCAGCCATCGCATATCTTAAGAACGAACCTTTCCGTCTGTTACCTGACTTTCAGACAGGTGGATTGCTTGATGCTTCCAGATACAATGATGGAGCCCGAGGTGGCAGTGTGAAAGTGCGAGCCAAAATTGAGAAAATTGATAACAAAACCCTTGCTATAACTGAACTTCCGTTTGGGAAGACTACATCTACTCTGATAACCTCTATCCTTTCTGCGATGGATAAAGGTAAAATAAAAATCAGAAAAGTAGATGACAATACTGCTGCGACAGCTGAAATTCTTGTTCACCTCATTCCCGGCACCTCTTCCGATAAAGCCATTGATGCCCTGTATGCATTTACAGATTGTGAGGTAAGCATCTCTCCAAACTGTTGCGTCATTGTCGACAGTAAACCCAGATTCATGGCAGTGAGCGAATTGCTTCGGTATTCGGTTGACCATACTCGTGAATTGCTCAATCGCGAACTCCAGATTAAACTTGCAGAAACCAAAGAAACCAAATTATACGCTTCTCTCGAAAAAATATTCATCGAAGAGCGCATATATAAGGATCCTGATGTGGAGCAGTCTGAAGATATGGATGAGGCAATCCGTCATGTCGACAGAAGATTAGATCCATTTAAACATCTGTTCTTCAGAGAAGTGACACGTGATGATCTAATCAAACTATGGGAAATAAAGATGGGGCGCATTCTGAAATTTAACACTGAGAAGGCGAACCAAAAAATTGCAGATCTGGAAAAAGATATAGAGCGTTTGCAATTCGACATTGACCATATCGTAGATTATACTTCAGCTTGGTATACCCATTTAAAGGACAAGTATGGGGAAGCGTTCCCAAGACGCACCGTTCTCAGGGGATTCGATTCGATCGAGGCAGCAAAAGTGGCAGAAGCTAACAAGCGGCTATACTACGACAAATCAGGTGGTTTTCTGGGAACAGCTCTCAAAGACAGTGAACTTCTGTTCACTTGCTCGGATATAGACGATATACTGATTATTTACCGTGACGGAACTTATAAACTGGTTAAAGTTCAGGATAAACTTTATGTCGGTAAAAAAATAATTCACATCGGCATCTTTAAGAAAGGAGACAAGCGTACCATTTATAACGTGATTTATCGCAACGGTAAGCCCGGCACAAAGGATGAAGACGGGAAATATATGGGTTATGCCTATAAAAAGAGGTTCTTTATCACCGGACTAACCCGTGAAAAAGAATACAATATCACAAAAGGATTGCCCGGCTCCAAAGTGGAATGGCTCTCTTGCAACCCTAACGGAGAAGCGGAAGTCGTAAAGGTGTTCCTTAAAGATGAACCTAACGAAACAGGAAGGCGACCTCGTGCTAAAGATGTCTTGGTGAATTTTGCCGAACTGGATATAAAAGGAAAGGAATCCCTTGGGAATCTGGTTACTAAATATCAAGTTAACGACGTTAAGCTAATTGAAAAAGGATCAAGCACACTCGGAGGAAGGGAAGTTTGGTTCGACAGAGACGTTCTCAGGCTTAACTATGATGGAAGAGGAGAAAGTCTTGGAGTGTTCCAAGGCGATGATCTGGTGCTCATAATTACCAAAGATGGAGAATATTTTACTTCTACATATTCCGACTCCAATCATTACGATGACAATATCTTAAAGATAGAAAAATTTGATCCACACAAAGTTTGGACACTCGCTCTGAACGATTCAGCACTTGGATTCCCATATTTGAAGAGATTTGTTTTCGAAGCTACTTCAAAGCCTCAGAGATTCGTAGGCTCCGACCCTTCCTCATCTATAATTCTCCTTACAGACACTCCGTTCCCAAGATTAGAAGTAGTGTTTGGAGGTGCAGATTCAGTTCGACCTTCCATTGAAATAGACGCAGAAGAATTTATTGGGTTAAAAAGCTTCAGAGCAAAAGGCAAAAGGATATCGACTTTTACTATCGATAGTCTTACTGAGCTTGAACCCACTCGATTCCCTACTCCTCCTGAAAAGCCTGCAGAAACCGAATACACAGAACTCGAATCTGAAGATGAAGAAGACCCCTTGAAACACAAAAATGAACCTATTCAAGGAGACCTGTTCGCCTTTGCTGATGATAACCATTCAGATGAATAATTTTACTGATGACCAGAAACTGTATACGCATAATAGTCTTGTTTGCCTGTTTGCTAACTTCATATTTTGAGTGCCGTCCGGAAGATCGGGCCTGTCTTGGCTCTGAATATGAATCGCGACCGGTGACGGGTTACTATTGCATCGAATATGGGAGCAAAAGCCTTCTTGCCACATATCTCTCACCCCTCACCTATCACGGCAAAGCTACTGCCCTGTCAGGTTCTTGGGGAAAGGCTCTTCCATTCAATCCTCGACATGCAATTATGCACTTTGATGCTTCTACTGAGTTTAACAGTCTCTTCAATCCGGCTCATACTGCTAAAATGATAGGACTACTCGCTGACTTTAAATGGGGAATGTCATGGAGAAACGTATTTCCAAATAAGCTACAAATAACAGTGGGCGGAACGATCGGAGTAGATGGAGGGGCTTATTACCAGTTACGCAACGGCAACAATCCTGTGCAAGCTATGGCTGCCGTATCTTTATCAACAAGATTTTCAGCTGCGTTGCCATTAAGAATTGGCAAACTTGATTTTCTTTTATCCGACAAAGTTACCATTCCCGCCTTCTCTACTTTTTTCTCTCCGGATTATGGTGAGACCTACTATGAAATCTATATTGGCAATCATTCCGGACTTGTTCACGCAGGATGGTGGGGCAATAATTTCCGCCTTGACAACTTGTTGTCTGTAACAATAGATTTTGGTAGGACTGCCGCTATGATCGGTTATAGATTTAAGGCTGATACCCAGTGGGCAAACAATCTGAATACTAAAGCTTTCACTCATTCCCTTGTAATTGGTATAGTTCCGGGAGGAATCGGCTTGAAAAAGAAGAGTAATAAATTGCCGTCTGAAACTATTTATTCAATCTACTGACATGTTGAAAAAGATCATTGTATATATCTCGCTTGTAGTCATGGGGTGTCTTATGACTTCATGTCATGACGAACCAAAATATGAAAACGATATCTATGGCAATTTCAATGCTCTTTGGGATATTGTAGACCGTAGATATTGCTTCTTCAGAGAAAAGGATATAGACTGGAAAGAGATAGGAGAAATCTATAGAGCTCAAATCACTGCGAATACCAACTCAACCCAATTGTTTTTTATCTGCGCGGCAATGCTCGATGAACTACAGGATGGTCATGTCAACCTGTCTTCTCGCTTCAATACGAGCTACTACAGGAAATGGTGGACCGATTATCCCCAGGATTTCAGCATAAGGACACTTGAAGAGTATTATCTCGAATTTGACTGGCTGACGGCAAGCGGAATTATTTACAAACAATTGCCGGGGGAAATCGCTTATATCTACTATCCCTCCTTCTCCTCCATTGTAAGTCCGGCATCATTGGATTATATTCTTGCCATATTGCATAAAAGCAGAGGGCTGATAATAGATATCCGAAACAATGGAGGTGGTGCACTTACCAATATTTCCACATTGGTAGGAAGATTGATCAAAGAAAAAATTACGGGCGGTTATATACTTCATAAAACAGGACCCGAACATGATGCTTTTTCAGAGCCCTATCCTATAGAATATGAACCTGCGCCAAAAGGTCGTATTAAATGGGATGGACCGGTGGTTTTACTCATAAACAGATCTTGCTTCTCGGCGGCAAACGATTTTACTTCAGTAATGAAAAGTATTCCCGGTGTCACTATAGTAGGATCACGCACCGGAGGTGGAGGCGGTCTACCCTTTTCTTCAGAACTTCCCAACGGATGGGCTGTGAGATTCTCGGCATGTCCCCTTCTGAATTCCACAATGGAATGTACTGAATTCGGAGTCGATCCGACCGAAGGATGTGAGGTTCATGCTCCTGAAGAAGAACTGGCTGCCGGGAAGGATGCTATTCTCGATTTTGCAATAGAGCTATTAAAAGACAAACCTCTCCCCGATGACAAATAATTCTCTCGGAAAGAGGTTGGCTGATAATCTAAGAATAAGGATCTTCAAAAGTAGTGTTTGCTATAAACACAAAATCTTATTCAGCTGCATACGATAATATGGTGGGACTTTCAACATCAACACCATATTCTTTGGCAAATCTAAGAATAGCCCTTGCAAGTTTCGGTTTGAGTTCCTCCGGACAATACCGGAAATAAGCCTCGGCAGCCCTTACATGGGTTGCATCAGGCATAGGATATTCTCTTCGTTCAGGAAGTCCGAAAACGCTATCCGGCAATTCCTTCTTCTCATCATAACTAAGTACGTCACTCATAATTCTGTTTTTTATAGATTAAAAAATTAATAATACTAATCAATTCAAAGTGAATTGAAAACACAGTAAGAAGTTGATTACAATGAAATAATCACTTCTTGTAATATAATAACGTTATAAGAATACATCCGGATTATTTTTTTAACTTAAATAATGAAAGAATTTGGATATTGTTCTTAAATTAAAACTATTTAAAAATGTGGACGTTTTATCCTATTTTCAAATCCATTATATGGGGCGGAGAAAAAATCGCTCCCTTCAAGGGTGTGTCTACTGACATGCACTCCATAGGAGAAAGCTGGGAAATTTCAGGCGTTGAAGGATCTGAGTCTATCGTAGCCGAAGGTCCGGACAATGGGCTAACTCTTACGCAACTGCTTGAAAAATATCAGGAAAATTTATTGGGAAAGAAAAATTATCAAAAATATGGCAATAATTTTCCATTATTAATAAAATTTATAGACGCTTCTCAACCTCTTTCTGTACAAGTACATCCTTCTGATGCCCTTGCACAAGAACGCGGTGCTATGTTTGGAAAAACTGAAATGTGGTATGTATTGGGAGCCGAAAAAGGTGCCACCCTCGCAAACGGATTCAACCGAAAGGTAGAAAAAGATGAGTATCAGCATCTCGTAGAGAGCGGAGAGATAGTTGATGTTCTGAACTTTAACAAAATTCAACCCGGAGACGTGTTTTTTATACCCGCCGGTAGGGTTCATGCAATTGGGAAAGGAGCATTTGTTGCGGAAATCCAGGAAACGTCCGACATTACCTACCGCCTATACGACTATAAAAGAAAAGACAAGGACGGAAATCTTCGTCAGTTGCATGTTAAGGAAGCTCTTGAGGCTATTAACTTTGAGGATACCGAAGGAAAACCCGTAAAGTATACCGCTATGCCGGATATTCCTGTCAATCTGGCAACTTCGCCCTTCTTCACCACCAATTTGTGGATCATTGATAATGAAGTGATGCGAGACTATTCGGAATGGGATACTTTTGTTGTAATAATATGCACTAAGGGTAAAGCCACCATTACTACAGATAGCCAGAGAAAGGTTCTGACTACCGGACATACCGTGCTGATTCCTGCATCTTGCAAAAACATTACGATTGCCCCAGATAATATTTTTGAGGCTCTTGAAACCTATATAAAATAAAAAAATTCGCCTCAGTAATGGGAAATACGCGAATTTCTATGTAAATTTGCACGTTTAAACCGATTTGCTGGCAGCCACATTCTATATGTGACCGCCCAATCGTCGCTAAACAGCGACTATAGATCTCAATTTTTTCAATATCCGATATGTATAGAGACAAGACATGCGGCGAACTGCGCCTGTCAGATGCCGGTAGTAAAGTCAAGATTGCAGGATGGGTGCAGCGCATCCGCAAAATGGGAGGTATGACTTTCGTAGATGTCCGTGACCGCTACGGCATTACACAAGTTGTGTTTAATACAAGTGAAAATCCGGAAGAGAACGCTCTTTTTGAAGCTGCAAATGCACTCGGCCGCGAGTTTGTGGTTCAGATCTCCGGAACTGTGGCTGAGCGTACAAGCAAAAATAAAAATATTCCAACCGGCGAAATCGAAATTATTGCCGAAAACCTGAAGATTCTTAATAAGAGCGAAATCCCTCCTTTCACAATCGAAGATAATACTGACGGTGGTGATGACCTCAGAATGAAATACCGCTATCTTGACCTTCGCAGACCCTCAGTAAGGAAGAATTTGGAATTGCGCCATAAAATGGCATTTGAGATCAGAAGATATCTTGATTCAAAAGGCTTCCTCGAGATTGAAACTCCGATACTTGTTAAATCCACTCCTGAAGGTGCAAGAGATTTCGTTGTGCCTTCTCGAATGAATCCCGGCGAGTTTTACGCTCTTCCGCAGAGTCCTCAGCTCTTCAAACAGCTGTTGATGGTAAGTGGTTTCGACCGCTATTTC
>CAZXHO010000074.1:0-9273 GCA_964640365.1 uncultured Sangeribacter sp.
AATCACCAAGAGGCTGACTAATTTAATTTAGACAGTCTCTTAATTTTTTATATAGGCTCTTTTTTCAGCTTATGTAGGATATCTGAAGATAAGATGCTTCCGTTCGATCAGATCAACTTTAGAATACACAACTTATAGTAATAATATTTTATTCTTTTTATGAAAGGGAAATTGGTTATTCTTTTATCTATTCTGTTTGGTATCAACTTATTTGTGCAAGCCAAAGCTCCGACTAACTTCTCTGTGGATGTAACTTCAGCCAAACTCTATCTTGATATGGCTAACAAAGCTAATAAAGGGGAAATGCCTTCGGAGGAGGAATGGAACACGTTATTCTCTTCTCCGGCTTATATTGAGTTATTCAACAATGTGAAATGGAATAAAAGGGAATTTAAAAATAATGTGCGCGAAGCTTTCAACATTACTTATGATCCTTTAAAAGATAATGTAAGGGATAGTATAGTATCTACTCTTAATGATATCGAACTTACAGATCTTGACACTGAATTACCATTATTTGTATCAACTGCTATCAGTATAAAAGACAATTTAAATGCTTATACGGAGATTATAGATAATCTTAATATTGACAATGTTATAGAAGAGGCTGATTCTCTTGCAATGTCTCTTTTACCCAACCAAGGGAACGGCATAACACCAGAACCATGTCCAATATATTTCATTGTTTGGGATCTGGAATGTAGAGCACTTGGTGATGCACTATTCCTTGACGTAAATACTTTCTTTCACGATGGACTTCAAGCTGCAACTGAAGCTCTCGCACATGAAATGCATCACTTTTATTTGATGCCCGTTTTTAACACAGTTTATAAGGATGATGTAATGGATGGTGCCGTACTCGCTCTTGTACACAATATGCGCGAAGGAGTGGCTGACATTCTAAATAAGAAAGAAATGCCCCTCAAATCGCTTGCTCCTTATGGAGATAAGATGTTAATGATGTATAATGATGATTATGCAGCCACCCCGCAAACATTAGAAAAACTTGATACCGTTACATGCGAATTTCTCGATGGCAACCTCAATATGGAACAGTATTTCCAGAAAGCATTTGAATGTGTTCACTTTGAGGGACATACTACCGGAGATTATATGGTATTCTTAATTCGTGATCAACTGGGCTTAGATTCAGTAATAGATTGTGTGGGAAATATTGAAACTTTTGTAGAGAACTACAATAAAGCAGCCGAAAGAGCGGGCACTTACAAATTCTCAGATAGATTTACCCAACATATTCATGATGTTTGCTCGCCGGCACGTAAATAGATTCGCAGTCATTTATAACAATACAGCCCGACGATAGAAATTCTATCGTCGGGCTGTATTGTTATCTACCTATAAGGATCTATCGACTTTACAACATCCAAAATCTTAGCAAGGAGTCAAATATATATAAAGTCTAAAATCCTAAAATTACTTTTTCAGTAATTTTTTTGCAAATTCGTAATCAGGTTCGTTGGTGATTTCTTCACAAAGTGAAGTTCCCATTACCTTACCATCTTCATCGAGCAAGATCAGGCATCTTGCAAAAAGACCACGCAATGGACCATCGAGCAATTCTACGCCATACTCTTTGCCAAAGTCACTACGGAATGCAGAGGCAGTATATACATTCTCTATATCGTTTGCAGCACAGAAACGTGACATTGCAAACGGAAGATCTTTAGATACACAGATAACTACAGTGTTATCAAGTCCTGCAGCCTCTTTATTGAACTTTCTTACAGAAGCGGCACACACATCTGTGTCAACGCTCGGGAAAATATTGAGGACTACCCTCTTTCCTTTAAAATCATGTTTATTAATATCGGTAAGATCTTTATTAACGAGAACGAAATTTGGAGCCTCGGTTCCGGCTTCGGGCATATTACCTGAAATATGCATAGGATTTCCCTTTAGAAATACAGTTGTTTCCATTAGTTAAATTTTGGGTTTATATTAATTCTGATATATTAACATTAACTGTTGTAAAAATGTTGACATAAAAATAATTAAAAAGCCCTCTACACGTAAATATTAGTACTTTTTAACTTCACTTAAAATAACTCATTATATTTTAATATCTACACCATATAATAGAATTAACAAGTTGTTAACTTCCCACTGTCTCTTCTATAACTCAAGAAAATGTTAGGGAACATTCTTATTTATTGCCCATCATATTCTGCAAGAAGTGGATTCTTGCCACAAGATTCGAAGTAAGCTGAGGATATTTCCTACTTTCTATTATTTTTTCTATGGCTGAAATCATTTGTTTACCAAGGCCTAAATCTGCAGCTACACTGTCTGCCCTTTCCTCACAATAAGGTTGCCAGCTATTTGTAGAATATATCACATGTCCAATTTCATGTGCTATCACTGCAAGAATCTCAGGATCGGTAAGGCCCAGCTTTCCCACCTCTTCCTCGGAGATATAAATAGTCTGTCCTAACCTTGCCATAATGTCATGATATCGATTTTCAGTTTTATTTAATCGTTTGAAGACAATTGGTCTTTCAAAATTACAAGCCAATTTTTCAAGACTCTCGCCATACAAACGAATGAAGGCTGAAACATGGGGGATTTTATTATTGTTCTGTATAATCATATTAATTTTAATAAGGCTTAGATAACAAAACATTCGATTATAACATAAATTCAAATGCAGTTTTCTTCTCCACCTAACTTACTAAGTAGTAAACTGAATAATTAAATTAATAATATAAACCCTAATTATATTTATATTTTTTTGACGCTATTTTGCAATACATTTTATACTATGGAGCGTTTAATATATGTCAGGTTATAAGTTTTTATTAAATTTTATGACACTTATTATTTATATATAAAGACTTTTTTAATCTGATAACACTATAGCTAAAAATCTCAACTAAACAGGAAAAATCAAAACTATCATTATTATGGAAACCAGTTGGAATTTCACCCCAAATACTCAAAATAATATCTCCGGAGAGTCAGTCTTACAGTTTGCAAGAAACCTAAGAGGTATTCAAAGAAAAAATGCAAACAAATCAGAACTCCCCGGATTTAAAAAGATAACCCCGGAGAATATGAAAGAAGTTTGGGACATTCTTAAAAATGAACCCGGTAGAACTACAGACTTTTCATATGGAGGAGTCCTTATGTGGGTAGATTTCTTCCATTACGAATACACTATATATAAGAATACTCTTTTCATAAAGGGTGTAGTGGAGAATGATATGGAGAAACCTGCATTCTCATTACCTATTGGAGAACTTCCCCTTAATGAATCAGTAAGACTATTAAAAGAATATTGTGAAGTCCAGAATATTCAATTAGAATTTTCTGCAATTCCGGAATACGCACTCGAAGATTTCAAAAAACTCGAACCTGTCATGATAGAAGAGCTGACTGATTGGGGTGATTATCTCTATAATGCCGAGCCGCTGGCTACAGTAGCAGGTAAAAAGATGAGTAAGAAGCGTAATCATGTCCATCAGTTTGAAAATAAATATCCTGACGCAACTTGGGAGTGGATGACCCCTGAAAATGCTCATCTTGCAATGGAATTTATGGATATTTTTGACATGGAAGGCGATTCTACTGAAATGGCTGCAGCTGAACGCCAGCTCTCACGCGATCTAATTAAAAGATGTGCAGAAGGAGATGAGAATTTACAAGGAATGATTCTTTTTGCCGAAGGTAAAGTATGTGCCTATACAATAGGTGATATAAAGGGTGATACGCTTTTTGTTCATGTCGAGAAGGCTACAAGGAACGCAGTAGGAAGTTACGAGATGATAAATTATCTTTTTGCACGCGAAATCAAATCAAAATATCCGGAAATTCAATTCATAAACAGAGAAGATGATGCCGGTGATATAGGACTCAGAATGGCTAAAGAATCCTATCATCCCGTAGAAATCTTGAAAAAATATAATATATTATTCTAATATTCATTACGCCTGTATAAGATACGGGCGTTTTTTTATCCAACTTAACAATTCTTATATTATTTGTTTGGCAGATTATGATTAACTTTGCACAATTAAAATTATTGTGCTCATCCTCCGGAGAGGGAGGGTATAGTGAATTTTAATTCCACCTGGGAGAAGAAGGTGTAGAAGTTTGGAAAGAAACATATATACTATGAGCGACGTTCTTGTAATCATTCCTACATATAATGAAATAGAGAATATTTCAAACATCCTTGAGGCTGTTATGAAATATCCTGACGGCTTTGATGTGCTTGTTATCGATGATAATTCTCCCGATGGCACTGCTGAGGCTGTTGAAAAGATGACACAAAAATATCCGGAAAGAATTTTCCTTGAAAAGAGAGAGGGAAAACTCGGATTGGGAACAGCTTATATACATGGGTTTAAATGGGCTCTAAAACATGATTATGGATATGTTATAGAGATGGATGCTGATTACTCTCATAATACTGATGCTCTCACCAGACTATACCATGAATGTAAGGATGATTGTGCTGATGTAGCAATCGATTCAAGATATATTTCCGGGGTTAATGTTGTTAATTGGCCTATGGGAAGAGTGCTAATGTCTTATTTCGCTTCTGCCTACGTAAGACTTGTCACAAGAATGAAGCTGAAGGATTCAACTGCCGGATTTGTTTGTTACCGCAGAAGGGTTCTTGAAGCAATAAAACTTGATAAGATTGAATTTAAGGGATATGCCTTTCAGATTGAAATGAAATTTAAGGCATTTAAAAAAGGCTTTAAGATTGTGGAACTCCCCATTATATTTATTAACCGTCAATTAGGAACATCCAAAATGAACAGTTCAATTTTTGGAGAAGCTGTATTTGGTGTTATTAAACTTAAGTTTGACAGTATATTCCGAAAGAATAAATTCTAATCTATTCTCACTAATCTTGACATTTAAAATATAGATCATAATTATAAGGAGGGTTACCTATTTCCCGGGCAACCCTCCTTATTTTATTCTTAAATTTATTTTCTTATCATTCAATTACAATCTTTTGAGACTTGATTTTTCCATTTGGCATTGAACAACGAAGAATATAGATTCCTTTTGGATAAGAGCCAAAGTCTATTTCACCGGAAGTTTCTCCAAGTTTAACACCTGAAAGATTAAAGACCTCACTCTTCACAACCTCAGTGAAATCTATCTCTTCAACTCCGGCTGATTGAACTGTGAAACTCAATGAATTTCCCTGTTGTTCACCTTCATACCAGGCACCAACAATATACCTCATACCTATTATAGGCGCAGGTAACGAACCCTTGACCTTTACTTCTACTGTCTTACCTGCCTCTAACCTTAGTTCCTCTGTAGAAAATGAGCAGACATAATCTTCAACTGTCGGACCCGGCCAAGTCCATACGGATAAGTCTATCTTATCAAACAGATACCCTTTGTCACATGTTATCTTAAGATTAAACTCAAGATCTGAACCATTGGCATTCATCGCATCTCCGGTGAGATAGAATTCGTTTAGGGTAATGGAAGTGTCCGGTAGTTTCTCATATACCATAGAAATAGGACTGGAAATAGATGCATCAGTAATGGCATTAACAAGACTTACCTTATAATTGCCTTCCTCCAAAGAATCCAACAGTTTTGAAACATATTTATAATCAATTGTTTCATTGGCTGCCAGATTTACATATTCTCGTTTACCCCAAGCTACGACATCTCCATTTTCTTTCATGACATTTAGTTGTACAACACCTTCGTAATCCTGCGATGAAGGATTACTCAATTTTCCTGTCAATGTAATATTCTTACCTACAAAAGTCTTTCCATCAATGGCTGCTTCTGATAGATAAAGATATCCTTTCGGAGCCGTACTCAAAGACACCGAAGGACCTTTCACCTCAAGCACATAGTACTTTGTAAAACCATTTTTAACAGGTATTTTGATCCATTCATCATATCCATCCTGCAGATAGGAAGGATAAACTTTATAGGTGCCTTCAGCCAAATCATCAGGGAGTTTCACCCTAAAACTAAATAAACCGTCAACACGGTCTTTTTCGTATCTACACCCTGCTCCGGCTCCGGGAACCACCTGTTCCTTACCTGTTTCATCTACAAGAGTATAACCCAAAAGACCGGCAAGATTTTGAGTGGAATAATTCATGATCCACCCGTTAGAAGATAAAATTGCACCTTTTGTAAATCCTATCTGCTCCATTTCATATCCCCAATGATAAAGAATTACAGGATCCATTTTTGACCCTGACTGGGGTTTCTGAACCCCCGAGCATATGAACTGATCAAAGTTATAGGCTCCTGTAGATCCTCCGGCACCTTGCTGATCACCCGGATATAGTGCAGACAGTCGGTAATAACCATCCTGATAACCATTCCACCCCCAGTTAATATGGAACATGCCATTCTGATAACCGTCACAAACGAAAGCATGTGCTCCGTCGTCGCTTGATCCTGCATAATAGAGGGGCCCATAATTCACTAACTGGTCATATACTATCTTATTCCATTCAGCCTGCGTATAGTAATCTCTATATAAGGCTTTTGCTCCGGCATCATAATCAAAATAATTCACCAATGCACCGGGAACGAGTTCTGACCATGCACCACTGCCATCAGGAGAGAAGTCCATGTTGACGCTCACTGCACATGCATATAGAAGAGTAGCGACTGCATCGTTCTGTGATTGAGTGGAATTATCATCATAAGTGTCTGTCATCTCAGCCCAGTTGAAATTTATGGAACTGAAATCGCAAAACATTTCTTTATTTGCAGTAGAGGCCTTATATGAATTGGAACCTTTTCCCTTTTTAGGCCATTCATGGTAATTCATGACCTGAGACATCGCAGTAGCCACACATCCTGACCACGATTCCTTACCATCAACTTTCGGGCTTTGATTATTGAATGGGTTCCCCTGCCCCCATTTGGTGGATAGAAGTGGTGCAATATCCTTATAAATAGTTTCTTCTTCACTACGGGTCACCGCAGATGACCCGTTAGCTCTCAGCCATTCAATCTCCTCAGCATATTTATTGATCCAATATCTGAATTCCGGACTTTCTGTAGGAACAGAAGGAGAATCCAAAACACCAAGCACAGGAATAGCCATATCATCGGCACTAAGCAGTATAGACGAATTGTCAGAAGTGAAAAGATAGGCAGCAGGCGTTCCGGTAGCGGTAGTATAAGTATCATACAAGGAATACGCTGCAGTTGGAGAAACAGCCCTGGTAGAAGTAGGCATTCTTGACAATGCCTGCTCCGGAGTCAGGATTCCTGCCTGTGCATTCCCTGCCATTAGGAATAATGACAGTGCACAAAAATGTCGAAATTTAATGTTCATGATATGGTTATTAGGTTTGTATAATTTTATATTTTATCAATCTCCTCTATAATATTGCTGCAGATAACATCTTGCAATAAAATCCCAGTTTTCAGCAACCAGTTTATAATCGTTTGTATCGGGAAAGACAGCATCTGGCAGCCATCTGTTTTCGCATATATACTTCAACAGATCTGCAGGACAACAACCTCTTTCAGTCAATAAATCAATTGCATGGGTATGAGCATATTCTGCATCATACATAGGATTATCCGGATGTTTAATGCATTTTGCAATATTCCGGGCAAGGAGCATCCCTTTCTCCTTGTCTACCATTAGAATAAAGTCGTTGGAGCCCTTCATTTGCGGAAGATGTTCCTCATTGTCTCCCCATCCAAGAGCATCAATGAAAAACCTATTCATATCTTCATAAGAGGAAAAGAACTTTATAACACTTCCACCGGTAGCCTTTACAAAAGCTGAATAATACTTATGCTCAGGCAATTCTTTCTTTACTTTAGGTTCAGGAGGCAATTTACCCTCAATTATTAAGTATAACCATTCCCTAAGGAAAAGAGCAAGCGGTCCGGTCGGGTCTTCTGCCATTGACTGCTCCATTTTCTTCTGAAGCTCTATAAAACCTTCTTCTTTGCTTAAGTCAACTGATGATGCTATCTCCGATAAAGTCAAGGCATAGGCAGGTGTCATCAGATAACAATGCATAAAGAGCCAATTCCCAAGTTTATAAATAGCTTCAGAATCCTCCTGAGCATGGATTTCAAGTTCATGAGTGAGGCGGTAATCTTCAGGCATTGGTGACTCATCATACACTCTTTCGAGTTCTTCCCACCACTCGTCTGCACCTTTTAAAATCTCTTCCGACAACGGATTCTCAACTCTCTTATGCTCATAATTCATGGAGAAAGAATACCAAACCATAAACCTTACATCATCACGGTTTAGTTCATAATCCATGTAATCTTCTCCTGAAGGTTCATAAAAAGGAAGAGTCTTTCCATAAAGCCGACGGTTTTCTGTAATGAAAGATCTCCAGATGCCGGCATCGCAAATAACATCCTGATAATAGCCTACCAATGCAAGAGCACCCCTTTCTATAACATTTTCGGGATAAGATGGGAATAAGTGTTTGGACTTAGCTATATCCACAAGTCGGTTAGCGAGAGCAAGATAGTAAGTATCAGTCTTTGTTTCCTCAGGAGCAGCGGGCTGCCGGAGAATAAATTGTTCCATTGATATCATAGGTCAGCTGTTTTTTAAACGTTCCACAAGAGCTTCCGGAGTGAGTTTCTCTTGAGTGCCGGATACCATATTTTTCAGATTGACGGTTCCTTCTTCAAGTTCACTCTCCCCTATCAAAGCTACATAAGGAATTTTTTCTGAATCTGCATAACCTAATTGTTTCTTCATTTTCGCATTATCAGGATAGAGCTCTGCAGAGACTCCCTCTTCATGCAATAATTTAACTATTCTTGCAGCTGTGGCAGCCTCTTTCTCTCCAAAATTAGCAAACAATACCTTGACACTGTTTGTGACACTTTCAGGATATAGTTCAAGTTGATTAAGAACATCGTATATGCGGTCTGCACCAAAAGAGATACCTACTCCTGAAAGTCCGCTCATTCCGAATACACCTGTAAGATTATCATATCGGCCTCCTCCTGTAATACTACCAATTTGCACATCAAGAGCTTTAACCTCTATAATCGTTCCGGTATAATAATTAAGACCTCTTGCCAGAGAAACGTCTATCTCTACTTCGCAGTCATGTCCGAGATAGTCAATACCTTCAATTACGGTACGTAATTCTTCAACACCTTTCATCCCTACTTCTGAGGCGGAAAGTAGTTCGGATAATGTTGTTAGCTTTTCAGAATTGCTTCCCTTCATTTCAAGCAATGGACGCAGCTTTTCTATTGCCTCTTCTGAAAGCCCTTTTTCTCGCAACTCCTGATTTACGTTTTCAA
>CAZXHO010000075.1:0-9247 GCA_964640365.1 uncultured Sangeribacter sp.
TGCTCTTTAGAGAATGAAAATCTCTCGTCCTAACCGATAGACGAATGGGCCACAAGTGCAACTGCATACGTAGGATGCATTTTGCGAGTGCAAAGTTAGCGCTATTTGGCGTAACTTCCAAATTTTTCTTAATAAAATCATTAAAAATTATTTTTTATCTCCTCTTTCTTTCTTCTAAACATCCCTTTTTTCTGCTTTAATCGCTCTTTTAAGCTCCTGGATAACCCTTTTTATCTGTTTTTTTGTTAACTTTATAAATATTTTTATTCTTTCTTTTTTTCTAATTCCACATTTGCGGTTTTGTGGCCGCTACCATAATATTTCCTTATGAAAATCTATTGTAAGAATACCAACAGCTATGTTAATATGCTCGGAGGAGAGAAGGTAATTGACATGCTCCCCCGCTTGGGCGTAAGGCTCCCGTTTGATCCAATATGCGCACTGGTAAATAACAAAACCGAAGATCTATGTTTCCCACTCTTTGCACCAAGGCAGGTTGAGTTCTTAGGTAGAAATACTCCAACCGGGAATCGTGTCTATGTGCGCTCTCTTTGCATGATGCTATATAAGGCAGTTGAAGAAATTATGCCTGGAACTACTCTCCGGATTGATCACTCCATCTCACACGGCCATTATTGCCGCCTTCTCCAAAATGACGAACCTGTGGCTGTCACACAGAAGATTGTAGACGACCTCTTGGAGCATCTTCGTAATCTTGTGCATTCTGATATCCCGTTTCGTCGTAAAGAGCGCCTTACTAAGGATGCCATTGAAATTTTCAAAAAGCAGGGTCTGACTGCCAAGGTAACTCTGTTGGAAACCCTGCATGAGCTTTATACAACATACTACCGCCTCGGAAGCCTTGCCGACAGTTATTACGGTCCTCTCGCTCCCACTACAGGTTTTATACGTGAGTTTGATCTGCGTCCCTACAAGGATGGCTTCATGTTGTTTGCCATGACTAAGGAGGAGACAGACAGGGTACTTGAAAAGATGCCTCCACAAGAAAAAATGTATAAAGCTTTCACCGATCAGCTCCTTTTTAATAAGGTGATTCAGGTGAAGAATGTCGGCGAACTGAATATGGCGGTCAATTCAAAAAGAACTGCCGAACTGATCAACGTAGCTGAAGCCATGCATGACAAGCTCCTTGGAAGAATCAGCGATGATATTGCAAGGCGCCGCAAAGAGGGTGGTGCAGGCATAGTAATGATTGCGGGTCCTTCTTCTTCAGGCAAGACCACTTCTGCCAAGCGTCTGGCAATTCAGCTCATGACCAATCTGATTGTTCCCAAAATGATTTCGCTCGACGATTATTTTGTAGACCGGGATGTGACCCCAAGAGATGAAGACGGAGACTATGACTATGAAAACCTCCATGCCCTTGATCTTGATCGCCTAAATTCAGATCTTTCACGGCTGCTGAAAGGTGAGGAGATAAACCTGCCGACATATTCTTTTGAACTCGGCAAGCGTGTTGAACGAGACAAACCACTCAGGCTTGATAAAAACGATGTGCTTCTTATAGAGGGAATCCATGGACTGAATCCTGAACTTACAAGTGCTATTGATCCAGATAATATATATAAAGTTTATGTATCGGCTCTCACCACATTGAAAATTGATTACCATAACTGGATATCAACTTCCGACAATCGTTTGTTGCGTCGTATTGTGCGTGATAATAAGTATCGCCATACGTCTGCCCTTGATACTATAAAGCGTTGGCCGAGTGTAAGAAGAGGAGAAGAGAAATGGATTTTTCCATTTGGAGAGAACGCAGATGCCACTTTCAATTCTTCGTTGATATTTGAGCTTGGTGTAATGAAACCTTACGCCGAACCTCTGCTCAGGGCTGTACCGAAAAATCTTCCCGAATATGCCGAAGCTTACAGACTGCTTCGTCTCTTAAGCTATTTCGATCCGATTCCTGCAGATCAGATTCCCACCACTTCGTTGTTGCGTGAATTTTTGGGTGGATCATCCTTCCATTATTGAATCCCTATCTCTACAGAAGGAATGGTTCAAAGGTAATGGCATATTCTTAATAAAATATAGTATTCGTAACCATTAGATTAAGACTATTATAACTTTTTTAAAGAACCGGTAGCGGAATTTTATATAATCTCCCTATCGGTTCTTCTTACTTTAATAAGGTTTGTACAGCGTTATGACTGATGGTGTCTATATAGGTGTGAAGTACCCGAAAAGGTATTATCATTCTATCATATTTATGAGTCGGGAAATTAAATTGAAAGGAAATCCCGATATCATTACCGAGATTTCCTTATT
This sequence comes from uncultured Sangeribacter sp., assembly GCA_964640365.1. Lineage (GTDB taxonomy): Bacteria > Bacteroidota > Bacteroidia > Bacteroidales > Muribaculaceae > Lepagella. The sequence goes on from CAZXHO010000075.1 coordinate 2,293, forward strand.
ATATTTTTAGAATTTTATGTTTATCATTTCAAGATGGCTGAAGATCCTCCCGATTGTTCTCCAACTTCGTTTCCTCTTTTAACCTTTTTGCCATAAGCGAATGTATAAGTAGCGACTATATTTATCCGGGAATGCGAAGAAGTGCCAAAGGTCTCGCGGTATTCTGTGTATAATGGAGACTCTGTAACAGTGTAAGCACTTTGCCACCCCTTGTTAAAAAAGTTTACAGCCATAAGTCGAATATTCCAATCTGAGTTCGCCCATCCTACGGTAAGGCTGTGAAAATTCCTATCTTTATAAATCTGGGGATAAAAAGAACCCATTTGCTTACCCGGCGACCTATAATATGCGGCAAAATATAAATTTTTAAGATAATAGGTAGCTTGGGCTGAAATAGTGAATGGATTATAAGACCTGTTGTATATTCCTGTTGATTTAAAGAATGTTTGCTTCGGACTCGCATATAGCTGCAATTTCCCATCGAATAACTTCCAGTTAGCCGATGCCCCTATTTCATTATAGCAATAATTACCATTGTTAATATAAGTTCTTAGTAAAGAGGTGCCATAATTGTAAGGTTCATAAGCTATAACTTGTCTGTTTATAAGTTCAAAGAAATTATTATATACACTTAACGCCAAGGAATTCGATGGCATCCATGTATAAGATAGATTCAAAGTAATATGACGGCTATTTTTAAGTAAAGGATTACCGGCGATGTACAGGTATTCATTTTCTTGCAATACATCAGATGCTTTCATGTCAATTCCCGGACTGTTTGTAGCATATTGGAAATAAGTTGAGAAAGCATTTTTTGAGTTTGGTGAAAAATTTACATTTAGATGTATTGCAGGATAAATATCGTTGTACTTTTCTCCGTTTATATCACTTCCTTCCCAGTATATGCCACCATCAAAGTAGAGGCTAATTTTTCGGGTTTGAAATTTATAAGATAGTATCCCTACAGCAAAGCTGTTATGAAAACGGTCACGGTAGGTGTTAGTTCCTGAATAGTTAAGTCGGTTGATGATCTGACCCCCGTTAATACCCAGAGTGGCAGTATGTTTTTTGCCAATGCGTTTTTGCAAGAAAGCATTAATTCGATAGAAGTAAGCATTTTCGCGTGCATGGCGTATTATTTCTGTCGCGTTTGAAGCAGAATATGCCATATAGTCATTATTATGAGTGTAATTGAAGCTGGTTGAGAGGTCTACTGAAAACTGCTTAGGCATGGCGGCAAATAATGAACCTTGATATGAGAGAGAGTTGTGGCGGTTCGGATTACTTCTGTTAAATTTGTAGTTTTGTTCACTTCCCGGCTGAATTGTCAGCGACCCTTGTTGTTCATCACGCGGTATGTCTAAATGTGTGTAGCCTACTGTATTACGAACCTGTATCTTATCTGATAAATAGGTAGCTCGGAGAGTAACGGGATATTGGTTTTGTTTGTAATGGGAGTCATCGAGAGTTTGGGTACGAGTGATGGTATAATCTGTGCCATCATCTTTTTTGAGAGAATAGATGCCTTCAGCCGTATTGCCCGTATGGCGGTTGTCACGGTTGTTGGCGCCAGCATACAAGTCATAAGTCATTTTCTTATAAGAGAACTTTGAGAAAATACTGTTGCGACCTGAGAAGCCTGTGAGGAAATTTTCATTTGTTGTTAGCTTTGAATATCCTCCATAGACATATTGTTGAACAAGGATATTGATTACGCGTTGAGCACCTTTAAAACGAGGATCAGTGGGAAATACAAGATACTCAACTTTTTTCACATCGGCTGTCCGAAGTCCTTCCATTTCCTCGTTCGATGCTTCAAGATAATTAATAAAAATCGTTACGCCACCTCCGGCATTGTCTGTAACGGCATCCGTGATTGGATTTATTTGAATTTGAGGGATAGCCATATGCCGCAAAAGATCGATTGCATTCTGTGCAGCATTTTTTTGTCTTGAGCTTGGAATATAGGTGGAACGGTCAGAATCTAAATAAGCATTATCAGCTTTTACGGTGACTGTTTTTAACTCGGTCGGCACTTCGGTCATTGTCACAGTGCCTATTGAAAAATTATCGCATTTCTTAAATAGAGGTCTGTAACCAAGACATGTTATTTTAGCAATAACACCCGATTTATCGCATGGAATGGAGAAATAACCACTATTATCCGTAATGCCATAAGTAAGCACTGTCGAATCTTTTGGCTCGAGCAACATGACCGTTGCTGCAACTACGGGTTCTTCATCACTACTTATAACTCTTCCTTTATATCCATATTTTCCATGCTGAAGGACCTCTATGTAATATTTATCACCCTTTTTAATTAAAGAGACGGGATTTAATCCGATAATTTGCTTTATAGCCGTGTAAATATTGTCCGTATTAATTTTAGCAGAGGTTTTGTAATTTGATAATTCATCATATATAAAAAATATATCCAAATCGGGGTTTTCTTTGTGTATGGTGACAATAGCTTCTGAAAGAGGAGTATTGTTAAAGGAATGCGAGTAAATAATCGCATTGGCTGAAAAAGAAACAAGTACAGCCATCAATAGAAATGCAATTTTTTTCATCTTCAGTCAATGATTAGTGTCCTGTTTTTTTGTTCAATATTGATCTGCTCAAAAGTATTAAGCTGACTCAGGATCTCTTCCAATTGTAAAGAAGGGGTCAGTTTGTAGTAAATATGTAATCTCGAAGAATTTTCGTTACGGAATTTTATATTTACATTGTATAACCTTGATATGGAATCCATTACTGCTTGTAAAGTAGCATTTTCAAACAGGATTGGATCATGGATAAATCTTAGTGAATCAGTTATTTCATTTTCTACCCTGATGTTGTCAGATGTTAATTGCTTCGGATTCGCGACAACTTCATTAGCAGCGGTATTAACCGGATCAACTGAATTAGTAGATAAGGATACTGTGACTGCTATACCAGCAGCAATTGCTGCAATTGAGGTCACCACAATAATCGCAACTGAAGCCGCTCTGTTATTTATCCATGAGAAGTGCAATTTTTTCCCATTCTTTTCTTTTAGCCTCGAGTTGAATCGTTCCCATTCTTCATTAGTATCTTTTTTATTACCTGTATTTAGGGCAGACTCAGCTTTAACCAGAATATTATAAATTTCTCTGGTTCCCCTCTCCCTGAAAATTTCTTCAAGTTCCGAAGTACTGAAAGCTTCAGGATTTTCAATAACCTTTAAAATCAAATCGTATTTATCCATTTTCTTTGAGTTTTTGACTAATCTTATGAATAGCACGCTTAGTGTGGCGATATATTGCAGTTTCACTTAATCCAAGGGTTCTTGATATTTCAGAAAATTTCATACCGCTCTCAAATCTCAATTTCATAATTTGTCTTTCTTGGGATGTAAGACAGGTATCAATACATTCAAGTATATTCTTTATGGTTTCTTCATTCATTACATCTTCCTTATCATATTCCTCAATTTCAAGAAAATATAATTTTAGGATACGTTGATGGATTCCATATGTTCGGATGTGATTGAGTGCTTTATTGCGAGTTGCCATTAACAGATAATATTCCGTTATGTCAGTAATATTATTTTCCAAAACGGACATGAAGACGTCCTGGACTATATCTCTTGCTGCTTCTTCATCATGAAGCAAAGCAAGAGCATAGTCAAATAGACTCTGGAAATGCGTTTTGAAAAGCCGTTCTATCTGTTCTCGATGTTTCATACACTTAAAAGACACATGAAAGTCAAAAAACTCAACCCTGATACAGATATTTTTTAATTAATCTTTCTAATTGCTTCTTTCCCGGTAATCGGAAGAATGTTTTTCTTATAAAGAGCCTTCTAAAAGTTATTGTAAATGTTGATCACTTTAAGTGAAGGTGTAGTCTTACTTTTTAGATTGATGGAACAATACGCCCGATTATTTGGTTGAAAAGATTAATAACATTTATCGGATGAATATAAGCTTTGTAGGAATATTGGTCAATATATTTATTCCTATAGAGGCGTTTTATTCTGTATAATTAGATTGTAGTTTGGGAAAACAAATTTTGCAATGGTGTTCAAAATCAATTTAATAATTTGATAGGGATTGGTAGTTATACTAATGATTTTGAGTTGTTGCCCTTGGAGGCTATCCCTCGCGGTGAGGATATATATAGCGTGCGAGGCCGTATATATATCGTCGGAATCCGGGTCGATAGTCTAACAGACGATCAAACCATTTTAAATGTGGATTTATCAATTTTACAACGTATCCTACGTAAAACATGGCAAATAGGGTGCCAGGTCCAACAACGGTCCATGGCCATGAACCAAAGAAACAATATCCGGAAATTACGGCTAAAACTACAAGAATGGTATCCACAACCATTTTTATCACTGGAAAAGGCTTGCCGGTTACACCAGCAATTGTAACTTGAATTCCCTCACCGGGCATCGTAATTGAACCACATCGTATCTAGATTGAAACAGCACAACCAAGAATAGTGGCACCCATAAATTGTGCGATTATTTGAGAATAAAGAGTTTGATAATCTGAGAAGTAGGAAGTAATCCACATATTGATATCAAGAAATGCACTGAAAACAATGCCAATCAAGAGTTGAAAAAGCTGTATTTTCTCGAATCTCTTCCTTAGAATTAGGATTTGAGCGGCTACCAGGATAATATTCATGATGTTTGTTTAACCTCCAATAGCCCATTCCGGCACGATTCCTACTTCTCCGGCTAATGAGAAAGACATAGGAATAGAGGATATTACGCCGCTGCCAAGATTTGATCGCACGCACAAAGCAACACCAAAGGTCATGAAAAACATAGAAGCCAATAATAGAATATGCTGCCAAATGAAACCTATAATCTTTTCTTTCATAATTAAAATGTACTCTAAAACACTGCAAAGTTATATAAAATCAATCACGTTTTTATATCCGGTTATTTAAGAATAGTCCCAACCTTATCCTTTGGGGAAATATAAAGTTTTTGGATAGTTAGCTATATGTGAGTCATATAAGCTTGACCAAGGTATACATACTGGTGTTATTAAACAGGCAGTTATTTAACATAATAAAAATGAGATGAATTTTAGGTGTTGAATGGGATTAAAGCCAATATCGGATCTTTTGCTCGTATGAATTGTTCGAGGGAGCGTACTTATAAGTATATTTTAAACTGTTTGATGCAGTATGAATAGTAGACAAAATCTATTTCAGAGAGTTGCCTGAATATTTATTAATTTAACAAAAGATGAATCTTGCAAATGGGGATTATGGGTGCCCAACAATCTTGCTTTACAAAAGTTGATAACATCAGAACAAGTTACATCATCTAATGTTGTCCCAGCCCAGATTTTGTCAAAGTTATCATTTAACATAAACATATTATGGCCAATCTCTTTAATACCGTCTTGTCTTCGGAACTTATTTCTGTAAATAATGAATAGTTAGAGAATTTTGTCTGATAATGAGTCTCTAATCATTCTCTAAGTCCTTTTACCGTATACTCTCCACTTGATATTTTCATAGTGTTAATATGGGTGATTTGTTTAAGTGAGAGGACTAAATAATTTCATCTAAATAATCCCACTCTTCAGGTACAGAATAGCCATATTCTGCTTGAGGTTCATCTGCAACTATTGGTTCTGCTTCGTCTGCCAGCGAATATGTATTTGTCTTGTCAAGGATTTGCTCTTTCAGGTATTCAGGTGTCCATATCTGGTTTGACATGCGGGGAACTATTCCTTTTGAATAAGTCCTATCAAACTGGTGATACTTGCCTATCTTGATTCTCAAAGTGGGAAGTTTGACTGAAACAACCGTACCATTATCTACGAAATCTTTCGTACGCTGACCAAATCTTATATCCTGAATATCATAATACCCGTCAACAGCATTCCCAACTATGGGTAGAAGATACTTGATTTCAGATATATCTCCGCTCGGCATGTTTAACATCACATAGGTCTTACCCTCTGCCTGATGGGTCGAGAACAAGTTATACAACTTGCTGTCATCCTCACCAGTTTCGTTCTTTCGTACGAGACATGTCAGGAAGCTTCCTTCATATTTCACACTCTTGCCCGCTTCTCCAGATTCCTCCTTTGCTTTCTGTAGGACCCGTGAGGGTTCTTCACCAAGTCTGCAAGGTGCAACATAGAAATCTTCTTCCAGCTTTTCAAGCAATTGCTTGCTTTCGGGATAAGACATGTCAAGAGCTAATGAGAAAATATCCTCATTCTGATAGGGTGAGAATATTTTGCCAATAACATCCCTGAAATGAGTTTTGAAATAATCCTTGCTGTCCACATCAGGGTGTGCCTGCATAGCATAGAAAGTAAAGTGGTCATTCAGTATTTTCTGAATAGATTCACGGAATTTCTTTCTTACAGTCGCTTTGTATGCTTCCTTGGCTCCTGCATTATTTCGTGCATATAGGGAAAGCACATACAGGAAGTTCACATCGTAATGTGAGAGCAGCAGCGTATCACGGTCATACAGACGGTTAGTGAAATGACGGCTTATAGGAGGTTGCAGTTCGTGTTCTACGGTTCTGTCTTCGTACGAAAGGGTCGCAGGATTTATATTGGCAGAGATAAAGAAGTTGGGGATTATGTTATATCCTTCTGTAACGTCATCCCTCAAATGTATGTCTTTATTATATTTGCTTTTCTCATCATTTTGGTTCTGTGGGTCAAGGAACAGGTTCAAGTTCCATTGTATCACATTGCGGGCATAGGTGTATTGCTTGTAGACTGATTCCTTGCCAGGATTGCTGCCTATCTTGTAATATTTGGAATCACCAATGTAATAGACATCATTGTTCTCCTCTCGATTGCTGACAAGACCCTGATAAGTATAGAAATGGTCTACGAGCTTCCCGTCTTCCTGTTTTTTCAGACCATTGGGCACATCATCGTCTCCAATCAGTTCTTCAATCATTGCCTCGAACACGATATGGAAACTCTTGACA
>CAZXHO010000076.1:0-9223 GCA_964640365.1 uncultured Sangeribacter sp.
CTTTTAATTAGATGTTCATTATGTTGATAGACTAATTTTTTTCTTGTTTCCCCTTAACATGTTTGAGAATATTACCAGTTACAACTCCGGCAAATATACCTAAAGCTCCTGCAGCAATACAAAAAGCAGGAAGAGCTTTTTTTGTTGCCTGAGCTGATGCTTTTGCGGAAGATATCAAAAGTTCATAATTAAACTCTTTTCCTAAACCTTCAGTCATTTCTTTTAAATGATTAAAATTACAAACAGCTCGCTTTCCTATTTTATCTATAACTTCACCTTGATTTAATTTAGAAAATTCATCTGCTGTTAATTGCCCAAGCTGTTTTAATCCTTTAATTGAAGCTACACCATATACAGCCTTTGCGGCAGCAAAACCTGCCCCCATTCCTAATACTGTTTTAGGAGATTTCCGCGATCCTAAAGTTATATGGCATAAGGAATCTAATAAATGGATAATGTGTCTTGCTCTCGGTTGGAGCCATCAGATTGAATTCTGGGGTTCTTCTAATCTTAAAGACTGGACAAAACTTTCTACGTTCACTACAGATAATGCACGCAGTAACATAGGGCAGTGGGAATGTCCCGACCTTATTCGCCTCCCATATAATGGCGGAGAAAAATGGGTGCTTATTGTCAGCAATAATCCAGGCGGACCGGTAGGAGGTTCCGGCACAGAATATTTTGTAGGTGATTTTGATGGCAAGGAATTTAAGGCTATGAATCTGGACTATCCTTTGTGGCTTGATTATGGTGCAGATAATTACGCCGGTGTAACGTGGAGCAATGCCCCTGATAACCGTACCATCTTGATTGGATGGATGAATAACTGGAACTATTGTGGGGATGTACCTTGCAGTCCTTGGCGTTCAGCCATGACCCTGCCACGTGAACTCATTCTAAAAGACTATAATGGTACTCCTGTTCTTACAGCTGCAGTAGTGAAAGAACTTGACGGTATTGCCGGTGAATGGACTCCTGCTACAAATGGTAATATTGGAAATGCCGATGCATATGAGGCTCGTTTCACCATTAATACAAATGAAAGTTCTACCATTCGACTTGAGAACTCATTCGGTCAGTATATGGATATTGATGTTATTGCACCTGAAAAGAAACTTGTAGTGAAGCGTACTTCTTCTACAGGCGTAGTTAATTTCAATAACCTCTTCTCTCTTCCGAGCATTTCCGCTCCGTTCAATACGGATGCTGATGAATTGGAAATTCATATTGTGGTTGACAGATCTTCAGTAGAGATCTTCAGTGCCGATGGCGCCATGTGTCTTACAAATATTGTCTTCCCGCGTGAAAGCTATAATAAAATACTGGGAGTTGATAATGTTTCGTACAGAAAACTCAATTCAATTTGGTGATATTGATTGATAATAGATTGGTTTTATTAGTTTAGGAACTCAATCGGAATAAATATACAGATTGGTAAGAGGAGATATAATTTGTTGTCTCCTCTTTTTTTTTTGATCTACTTAGTATGATTCACTCAGTTTACAAAGAGCTTTTCTCCATTTTTGTAAATGAATAAAAATATAATTATCTTTGCATCGAAAATTAATATATTATTAGAATATCAATTTTTATAAATACCTGATACATAATGAAACTACTCAACAAGATTCGTAAGGCACTCCTTATCACCGGAGTTCTCCTTATTTCATCATCCGTTTCATACAGTGCTAATTTGAAATATATTTTCTATTTCATTGGTGATGGTATGGGCTCGGCTGAAGTAACAAATGCACAGATCTTTAACAAGAAGGTACTTGGTAATTCAGATCCTCTTCTCATGACAACTTTCCCTGTGGTGTCAATGATCACAACTCAGTCTGCAAGTTCTGATGTAACTGATTCAGCGGCTGCCGGAACAGCTCTCGCAACAGGACATAAGACAAAAAACGGAATGCTCGGAATGAATGCAGACACTATTGCCGTGACATCTGTAGCAAAAACACTTTTTGATAATGGTTATGGAGTAGGCCTTGTAACTTCTGTTGCTATAGACGATGCAACTCCGGGAGCTTTTTATACCCATGTGCCTAACAGAAGTATGTTCTATGAAATAGGTAAGGATCTTGCAGAATCCGGCTATCAGTTCGCTGCAGGTGCTTCACTACGTGGCACACATGATAAAGAAGGCAATGACAACGGTCTTATGGATCTGTTCAAAAAAAATAAAGTAGCTGTAAGTTATGGTCTTGACGGTATTGATAAGAAGGCAAAGAAACAACTTGTTCTAAGCCCGTTTCATGACAAAATGAAAAATGAGATCGGTCTTGCTGTTGATTCTCTTGAGAATGCACTTACACTCCCCGAACTGACTCAGGCTTGTCTTGATCATTTGATGCGTACAAATCCCGGTAAATTCTTTATGATGGTTGAAGGTGGTAGCATCGACCACAACGGACACAGTAATGACGGTGGAGCTTCTGTAAGGGAGGTTAAAAACTTTGACAATGCTCTCCAAATAGCTTATGATTTTTATAAGAAGCATCCCAACGAGACTCTTATTATTGTAACTGCTGACCATGAAACAGGTGGTATGTCCGTAGGCTGTAAGGCTACAGGTTACAGCGTACGTCCTAATGTGGCAAGTGGACAGAAGATATCAAAAGATTTGTTTGGAGAATACTGCAATGGTCTTGTAAAGGAAGGTAAAATTCCTACATGGGAGGAAATGTATTCGGTCCTTCAAGAGAAGCTCGGCTATGGAACAGCAGTAGTTGTCTCTGAAGAAGAGATAGGAGATTTGCGTGATACATATGCGAAAGCTTTCATGAAAAAACAGCCTTGGAAATTTGTAGATAAAGCTTTTTCAATTCTTAATTCAAAAAGTGGCTTCGGATGGACTACAGGTTCTCATACCGGACAACCTGTTCCTTTATATGTAATAGGTGTTGGTGCAGATCAATTCACAAACTTCAACGACAATACCGATCTTCCAAAAAAGATTCTAAAAATTGCCGGGAAAACTCCGAAGAAATAAAATATTCACCCATTAATCTGAAAACGCGTCGCTCTAATGAACGGCGCGTTTTTCATCACAGATACATTATAATAGTAAGATAGAGTTGTCAGTCTAAGGGAACAAGCGGGCCCTTGACATAAAGCATTTCAGTTCGACGTGCGCATGTCTCACAAGCAGGGAAAACATAAGCTGTTTTATCAGATGAGAATGCTCGTCTCGAAATGGCTCCTTCCGTTGCGGGACGGTTACAGATCTCATGGGCACATTTTTCCGCTTTTCTTCCCGTAGCTTTTTCCCAGAATTGCAAGCGGGTAGTAAATCCTGATGGAGGGGGAGAAACAGAGGTACTCATAATGTTTTTCAAAATGACGATTCTATCCTCATCCACTACTTTAGGTGAATTGTTTTCTGGTCTTTCCATTTTTCTTAGAATTATAATTAGTCTATTTTCAGTTGGAAAGATTTGAGCTTCGCTTCATCTGAACTGCCTCCGTAAAGGATTTCGTATTTTCCTTTCAATATATCCATTTTACCGGTGTTGATATTATAGATTTCAAAAGCATGGGGCGTCAGAACGAACTCTACATCTTTGGTTTCACCTTTCTTAATGTTGACCCTTTTGAAATTCTTCAATGACTTTATAGATCCTTCGGCATCCTCAGTATTACGTACATATATCTGGATTACTTCATCACCGTCACGGTCGCCTGCATTTGTAACGGGGATAGTGAAGATAAAATCGCTTCCTCCTTCTATTGCATTATCTTTCAGCAGAGGATCGCCATATTCAAAAGTTGTGTAACTGAGACCATGCCCAAATGGATAAAGCGGTTGTCCGGTGAAATAACGGTATGTCCGGTTTTTCATTGAGTAATCTTCAAAATCCGGGAGATCATTTGTAGAGGCATAGAAAGTTACGGGGAGTCTTCCTGCAGGATTATATTCACCGGCAAGCACTTCTGCCACTGCCGTGCCTCCTGCTTCTCCGGGATAGAAAGCATCGAGAATAGCTTCGCAATTATACGCTTGCCAAGGCATTGCGATAGCGCTGCCGGCGCATACAATGAATACCATGGGTTTACCGGTAGCCTTCAATGCTTTCATCAGGTCTGTTTGAACGACAGGGAGTTCAATCACAGTTCTGTCACCTTTCCGGAATCCCGGATAATCCACGTCCATCTCTTCTCCCTCAACAGACGGAGAAAGACCTCCGGCAAATATAATGACATCAGCTTCCCCGGCTCTGGCAACTATGGAAGGAATGTCATATCTATCCAATGTGCCGATGTCGAATGTGAGTTGGGCTGCATCGTTACCTTGGAAATAATCTATTACAATATCATATTTTTCTCCGGCTTTGACATCCAGATCATATTTACGGTTATTAAATGAGCCGTAACGCCATTCTGATCCCAGCTCTTTCCCATTTACTGTGAGTCTGAAGCCATCGTCAGAGGATAGAAAAATGGTTTTTTTACCCGAGGTTTCCGGAATATAGGTGGATTCAAATTTGGCGGAAAAATTCGTAAAAGGTAAGTTGGGAGCAAACGCAGTGGCTCCTTGAGCTCTGAAATCAAGAGGATTGGAATAATATTCAACTGTAACAGGTTCACCAGCCATCTCAATATTATCCCAGAATGTTCCTTTCATTCCCTTCTTTCCATCAATAGAAAAATGAGAGAACTCACTTCTTGTCATTATTTCATTGTCCACAAGATTGCAGCCTTTCTCATAAATTATCTCGGCATCCGGAAATTTGTTTTGTATACCTTGAAGAATTGTGACGGTTGATTTGGGTTCCCCATTATAGTTAGCCCACATCATTACAGAATCGTTTGCATTAGGACCTATCACAGCAATTTTTTTGGTTTTTTGACTCAAAGGTAGAATATTACCTGAATTTTTGAGGAGAGTCATAGATTTACGAGCCATTTCGAGGGCTTGTTGTCTGTGAGCCGGTGCGCCGATAGTGTCGATTGTATAGGTAGCCCAAGGGGTAAGTTCGTCATCAAAAAGATTCCCGAGTTGGAAACGTGCTCTCAAAAGTCTAAGAACTGACACATCTATATCTTCCTCAGTGATCAATCCTGCCTTTACTGCTTCGGGAAGTCTTTTGAAGGCTCCGTCAACACATTCGAGATCGTTTCCTGACAAAACGGCATCAGCGCCTGCACTCTTTGCATCCGGATGGGTTTCGTGTGCTCCCGGGCGGTAAAAGTCCATCACTGCTCCACAATCAGACACAACCACATCATCATAGTGCCAGTCGTCACGCAGAATTTTCTTTAACAAAGTTTTGTTGGCACAGCAAGGTTCTCCCTCAAAACGGTTGTAAGCACACATCACTTCCTTAACGCCTGCATCACAAACCAGAGTCTTGAATGCCGGCAGATAAGTTTCCCAAAGATCGCGTTCATTTATATTTTCTGCATTATATTCATGACGGTTCCATTCGGGACCGCTATGAACCGCATAATGCTTGGCACATGCATGCAATTTGTCGTATTTCTGTTCAGGGTCTCCTTGAAGACCACGCACCACGGCTGCCCCCATCATGGAAGTTAACCAAGGATCCTCTCCATAAGTTTCCATACCGCGACCCCATCTGGGATCACGGAATATATTGATGTTTGGAGTCCAGACAGTCAAACCGCTATACTGTGGTCTTCTGCCATTTTTGACTCCTTCATTATATTTTGCCCTTTGCTCAGTAGAAACAATATCAAACGTTGTATACACGGCTTCAGGATCAAAGGTAGCAGCCATACCTATAGTCTGGGGGAACACCGTGGCAGTTCCAGCCCTTGCAACACCATGGAGATTTTCACTCCACCAGTTATATTCCGGAATACCAAGCCGGGGAATGGCAGGAGAATTATGGCGCATGAGCACAACTTTTTCTTCCAAAGTCAGGCGTTTGAGCAAATCTTTTGCACGTTCATCGGCTGAATAAGAAGGATCCTTATATATTTCCTGCGCCGTTGCAAACATCAAGCTTCCAGAAAAGCTTAATAATGTGGCAATGAAGATAGATGTCTTATGTTTCATGAAGAAATTCAAGGTAGAATGGTTCAAAGATTATTTTCTACAAATGTAGTATAACGAGAGAATAAAAGCAAATTATTTACTACCAAATAGCTCTGATAAAAGTAGGTACGGTTTAATAAAAATGTGTTGTATGAATCGGACCATACAACACATAGATAACTTATTTTACTAATTGGAGCAACCTTGGCGGTTTTAATCACCTGCTAAACAGACTTCCCGGCAGGGTACGGCAGTTGTAGCACGATGCCATGACTTCTCCATAAGCACCTGCAGAGCGAATGGCTATCATGTCGCCTCGTTTGGTGAGAGGAAGCAATTCATCTGTACCGAATACATCGGAAGATTCACATATGGGTCCCACAACATCATATCTTTCCATTACAGGAGATTCTGAAGTTATATTTCCAATTTTGTGGTGAGCCTGATATAATGCAGGACGGATAAGGGATGTCATACCTGCATCAATAATCACAAACTTTTTATCCAATCCTTCTTTCACATACACAACTCTTGAAATAAGAGAACCACATTGAGCCACTATTGCCCTCCCGAGTTCGAAATGAAGTTGCTGACCTTTTTTTAGATTGAGGTATTTATGAAAGAGATCAAAATATTCTTTAAAGTCAGGAATAGGATTTTCATCAGGGTCATCGTAATCAATACCCAAACCTCCTCCTACGTTGATTGAAAGAATATCAATATGAGAATATTTTTCGAGCCAACCGTTTATTCTCTCACAAAGGATCTTATAGGGAGTAAGATCTGTGATCTGGGAGCCGATATGGAAATGAAAGCCCTTGAAATCAAGGAACTCTGACTCAATACATTTTTCAAGAAGATGATCAACCTTCGACAACGCTATTCCGAATTTATTTTCGGCAAGCCCCGTTGTGATGTAATGATGAGTATGGGCATCTATCTCAGGGTTGACACGGAGTGCTACCGGTGCAATTTTTCCTGTATTGCGTGCAATTTCCTCAATCACATCCAATTCGGGCTCTGACTCAACGTTGAAGCAACCTATTCCGTAACTTAAAGCCAGTTCAATTTCACTGTCTGTTTTTCCTACTCCGGCAAATACAATCTTTGCAGCCGGAAATCCTGCATCTACTGCAGCTTTTATCTCACCTGCACTTACAGTGTCTGCCCCAAGTCCGGTTGCAGCGATACGTTTAAGAATCTCAGGGTTTGAATTAGCTTTAATGGCATAATGCACTTGAAAGCCGGGATAATTACTTGCTTTCTTCAACGATTCAAGGGTTTCGTCAAGAAGCCTCATGTCATAATAATAGAATGGCGTCGTTTCTGCACGAAGCCTGTCTAATGGGAAATATGTCTTTGTCATCTGTTATGGATTAAATTAGAACAAATGGGCGCTGAGAAGCTTCAATGCTCTGATTTTATCTTCTTTTCTTATAAGAAGTGAAATGTTGTAGTTGCTTCCGCCGTAAGAGATCATTCTTACAGGCACATCCTTTAAGGCATTGACAACTGCAGCTTCAAAACCTCTGTTCTGCCATTCAAGATCACCTACTACACAAACAATCACCATGTCGCGATCTATTGTGACATCTCCGAATTCACGCAGTTCCTTTTCAATAGACTCGATAAATCTTTCATTGTCTATAGTCACGGAAACTCCGACCTCGGAAGTTGTGATCATGTCGATCGGGGTCTGGTATTTTTCAAAAATTTCAAATACTTTTCTTAAGAAACCGTATGCAAGAAGCATATGGCTGCTCTTAATTTTTATTGCTGTGATGTTGTCTTTTGCAGCAACTGCTTTTATGGTATGCGTTCTCTCTGTATTATAGATAGTGGTACCGGCTGCATCAGGTTCCATGGTGTTAAGGAGTCTGACGGGAATATTTGCTTTCTTGGCAGGTTGTACACATGTGGGGTGCAGTATTTTTGCGCCAAAATATGCCAGCTCTGCAGCTTCTTCAAAATGGAGTTCACTAACCGGGCTTGTACCCTCTACAAAGCGGGGATCATTGTTGTGCATTCCGTCGATATCAGTCCATATTTGGATTTCTTCTCCGTTAATTGCAGCACCGAGAAGTGAGGCGGTATAATCGCTTCCCCCACGTTGAAGATTATCTATTTCTCCGTCCATATTGCGACATATGAATCCTTGGGTTAGATAGATGTCATAACCGGGATTTTTCGATATTGTCTCATTGACTTTTTCCGTTATATATGGCAGATCAGGCTCACCGTTTCGGTCTATACGCATAAACTCAGTGGCATCCAGTAGAATAGCATTTAGATTTTGTTGCTTCATATACAGTGCCACCAGATTGGTAGAAAGTTTTTCTCCAAAGGCTACAATTTCTTTTTCCTCTTTCACTCCACACTCTTTAGAAGCGAATTCTCTAAGGGCACTAATAATATTGTTGATATACTGTTCTGCCTCCTGTAGCAACTTGGGATCTGAAAGAAGTTCGGCGGCTGTCTGTTTATATTTGCTTTCAAGATCATCTATCTGTTTTCGTGCATTAGCATGTTCTCCATCTTTGATGCTCTGTGAAATACTGATAAGACTGTTTGTAGTGCCTGACATTGCACTTAACACTACCATTGCATTGCCCTCGGCAGTAACCAAAGACACTACGTTTTTCATTCTTTGGGCGCTTCCCACAGAAGTGCCGCCAAATTTCATTATTTTCATATCTGATTTATGAGATTATCGTGTGAATCTCAAGTGCCTTTATGACACTATTATTATTTTACCTATAGAAATTATGTGCAAAATTAATAAAAAACATTAATATCTGACTATAATTTTAGAATTAAAGCATATTTATGTAGGATAATATATATGAAAGTTATATTTTGGTATATTTTGACTTCCGTCTAATATAAATTTTATCGTTCTTTGTATTATTATTATTTCCTTATATTTTCAAGTTAATCTGAAAAAAAAGTCAGGAGCCATGCCTCACGGCATGACTCCTGAAGAAACAAATTACTAGATATTAATTATAAGATGTATAAGATTAATTTTGTTTAGGAGTCATTCCAATATTTTCAAAAATGAAAGAGTAGATATCGGCATATTCATCGA
The DNA here is from genome assembly GCA_964640365.1 of uncultured Sangeribacter sp. Taxonomy (GTDB): domain Bacteria; phylum Bacteroidota; class Bacteroidia; order Bacteroidales; family Muribaculaceae; genus Lepagella. Next base: position 9,093 of record CAZXHO010000076.1, read on the forward strand.
TAACTTTTGTCATTGGTTTGCCTCCTCCATGACCGGCTTTACTGTCAATACGGATCAGTTTTGGTGCATCACCTGTATCTGAAGCCTGTAGTGTAGCAGCATATTTGAAAGAATGTGCCGGAACAACTCTG
>CAZXHO010000077.1:0-9166 GCA_964640365.1 uncultured Sangeribacter sp.
CATAAAAATTCTAAGAGTAATAATTTCACCAATTTCATATTGGTTGTGTATATATCAGTGCAAATATACGAAGATTTCATAAAAAAAGAGTAATTTTGCAGTCGATTTTTCCACTCCTCCTCGGGCAGGAGGAGACATCTAACTATAATTTAATTCGTTTTTATCTTTATGGATTGGTTAATTGAACTGCTCCAGCCGGGAAATATGTCTCTCGCAAGCACGGTTCTTCTCTACTCCTTTGTGATATTCGCCGGTATTTTTCTTGGGAAAGTGAAAATACTCGGAGTTTCACTCGGAGTGACGTTCGTGTTGTTCATAGGTATTCTTCTCGGACATTTCGGATATGCCGTTGAAGGGAATACACTTCACTTCTTGCGGGAATTCGGACTTATCCTTTTCATTTTTTCCATCGGTATGCAGGTAGGTCCCGGTTTTTTCTCCTCATTCAAAGAAGGAGGCATCCGGATGAACATGCTCGCTATGCTGGGAATCGCCCTAAACGTGGCAATCATGCTTGTTATCTACTTCCTGCAGGGTGACAGTGAAGGTCTCTCATCTATCAACGACCTTGTGGGCGTAATGTGTGGAGCTATCACCAACACTCCCGCACTTGGTGCCGCTCAACAGACCATTCTTCAGGTGGATTCTTCCGCATACGATGTAAGCCAGCAAATGTCAATGGGCTATGCTGCTGCCTATCCTCTTGGGGTAGTGGGCATAATTGTTACTATGATTGCTTTAAAAGCAATTTTCAAAATTAACGTCGAGAAGGAGATCAAAGAAGTTGATGATGAAAAAAGTGATTCTTCTCAGGCTCCTGCCGTTGAGACATTCAAGGTAACAAACGAACTGGTGTCCGGCCTTTCTATGGTTAAGTTGCATACTCTTATCACATGTAACTATACTTGTTCAAGAATTCTTAAACCTGACGGTAGAGTTATAATCCCCGCCGCACAAGATACTATTGAAATGGGTGACCTTTGTCTAATTGTCTGTGCAAAACAAGATGAAGAGATCTTCTCGAGATTTATCGGACAGAAAGTTGATATGAAATGGCCTATGGACAAAGGACCTATTGTTTCGAGAAGAATTGTGGTGACTCAGCCGAATTATAATGGAATTAAGCTCGGAGCCATGCATCTTCATGAAACTTATGAGCTGAATGTCACCAGAGTCAACCGTGCCGGCATGGATCTTCTGGCAAGCCCGAACCTTCGTCTTCAAATCGGAGATAGAGTAACCGTTGTAGGAAAACTTGACGATATCGAACATTTGGCAAGCAAGCTCGGCAACTCCATGAAGCGCCTTAATGAACCTAACCTGATAACTATGTTCATTGGTATATTCCTTGGTATTATTGTCGGAAGTCTTCCGATTCAATTCCCCGGAATGTCTGTTCCTATGAAACTCGGTCTTGCCGGTGGTCCGCTCGTTATAGCTATTCTGATCGGTGCATACGGCCACAAATTCCATCTTGTCACTTATACTAATTCGGCTGCCAATCTTTTGTTAAGGGAAATTGGAATTTGCCTCTTCCTTGCCTCAGTAGGTATTGCCGCAGGTAAGGATTTCGCAGCTACAGTCTTTAATCTGAGAGGTGCCCTTTGGGTTGGATACGGTTTTGCGATCACTGTAATTCCACTTATTGTAGTTGGATGTATTGCAAGAGGAAAATATAAATTAAACTATCTCTCAATATTAGGTATGATGAGCGGCAGCTATACCGATCCTCCGGCACTTGCATATGCCAATAAAGTTGCAAATAATGATGCACCTGCCGTAGCATATTCAACTGTTTATCCACTTACCATGTTCATGCGTGTTATAGTGGCTCAGGTGATAGTTTTATGCTTCTTGGAATAAAAATAAATTAGCAATCAAGACTTTGAGGCGCGGCATCTGAAATAAATGCTGCGCCTTATTTCTCCTCTTCAATTTTTATAAAAATATAATGGAAGAAACAATATCATTCATTTTAGAGGTGATAGGAACAGTGGCTGCCGCAATAAGTGGTATTCGACTGGCAGCTACCAAGAACTTCGACTGGTTTGGTGCTTATACCGTCGGGCTGGTTACAGCAATCGGAGGAGGCACCTTGAGAGACCTTTTACTGGATATTCCGGTTTTCTGGATGCAGACTTGGTGGTATCTTGGTGTAACGGCTCTTTCTCTCATAACGGTAATTGTTTTCAAGAGCATTTTGGTTAGTAAAGACCGCATACTCTTTATTTTCGATAGTATAGGCCTCGCCCTTTTCTGCGTGATTGGCATCACTAAAACCCTGGCAATTGACTATCCAATGTGGGTGGCGGTGATAATGGGTATAATCACCGGCGCTTTCGGCGGCGTCATAAGAGACATTTTAATAAATGAAGAACCTCTTGTCTTCAGAAAAGATATTTACGCAACCGCCTGTCTCGCAGGTTCTTTAGTATATTGGATTATCTATATTTCAGGCGGCTCAGTCATTGCTCAACAACTTGCTTGTGCAGCAGCTATAATAGGACTAAGATTCATAACTTTAAAATATAACCTTTCTCTTCCAATTCTTTCACAAAGTGCAGGAACCAAAACCAATCAAAACGAAAGAAAAATATGATACTTGCAGATATTTGTCACATTTTTTATATTTATCCCGTCTTTAGGAAAGATAATATCCCAAAGACGGGATTATTTTATTACATACCTAATCTATATGAACCCATGACGTTATCAAAACAACTTTTCACATCTAGTGCCACAGTAGGTGAGATGTATCCGGTGATGATTAGAATCGATCACCAAGGTAGAAGTATCTGGATTCCTACCGAAATCCAATGTAAATCTGACAATTGGTCAGCGGATAGTTGTACTATCTCACCTTCCGACCCCGACTTTTTATGGAAAAATGAATCCATAGAGGCTCAGTTAAGAAGGGTAGCCGGGAAAATTCAGGATAATCTGGATAATTTCCTTTTTCACAATCTTGAGGATATTATCAAAAATATCTGTCGTTCTGTTGTTTCGTTAGAAGAATTATCTCATATTAGCGGACAATCTAAATTTTTTTCAATTGTACAAGCTGCAAATTACAACGTATCTGCAGGTAGCCATACTTACAGTCCGTTTGAAATGTCTTTCAGAAATCTTATCGAATCTAAGATAGAATCTATGCCTGCATTGAATACCCGTAGAGGATACCGATCCTATATGAATTATTTCATGAGGAAATATGGCGACGGTCCTAAACTTTATGAACTTGACAGGAACATGATCAACAAATTTACATTAGAAATCCAACAGGATTATAGGAACAGGCGTCCTACCATGAATCTGATGTTGTCAAGAATGAAGGCAGTTCTTAATTATGGCCGCGACAACGGATGGATCAGTAGCACCGTTATTGCAAAAATTCCTGCAAAACTAATGGTTGCGCGCGATAGAAATCTATCAGCCGCGTCGATCAATAAAATTTTTAATATATTCAAGATAAGTATGGGTGAAGATCCTCAATTTAAGATGGGCACAACCTTCGCCCTGGGAATCTTTGTTCTTGGTATAGCTTTTCAGGGACTCGCACCTGTGGATATCGCATCTTTAAAAGTTGGGCAACTCAAATTCCTCACTATTTCTCCACCGCCTGCATGCAACTCAAAGCATGGAGCGGAGATAGGGATAAATGATTTTCATTATAATGAGGCTATCGACGTAATTATTGTCAAGACTGCACGTCAAAAGACTGGACAGGAAGTTATGATTGTGGCCGCAAGTAACCCTATTAAACCGTTTATAGATCACTTGATACAAGACAAGGTTAAAGATGATTACCTCTTACCTTGTTTTGATAAGAAACGTGACTATACAGAATCGCAACGTCAAGACAGGCTTTCTAATTATTTCCACAAACTTTCCAAAGACCTAAACAAAGCCTTGGAAACTTCTGACGTCAACCGTGATGACACCGGAGAATTTAGAAAAATTACCTATTATTATGCACGTCATGCATTTTGTAACTTAATAGATGGTCTGGATGTTCCGCGTCATCTTATCCAACATATGATCGGACATCGCACCTCAGTTCTTGAAACTAATTATCTACGAAAAATTACTCCTTGGGAACAGGCAAATCTATCTCGAATAATATTATCATCTCTATTATGACCTAAACCAAATTTAAAACATTTTGTCCCGGAAGATTTCGAAATCTTCCGGGACATTATCATTTATTATTTAGCTTTATGCAAATTAGTAATCAGAAGGAGTATATGATCACTTATCCCCTTTCATAATTATTTCTATAGGCAGTCTGGTGAACCATATGTCATAACTCTGGTGGTTATTTTGACTTTCTTCCGTCAGAATTCCTACTGTGCCATCCGGTAAAACTGTCATTGAAGAATAAGCCGAGGGAGAGGTAACAACTGTTTTTTTAGTGTTCCACGTTTTTCCGTTATCTTCACTGACATAGATTGCCACATTTTTCCTACTTTTTGGATCGCCAGGAAGAGATTGAAGGAGCAACTCCTTACCATCTAAATTATAGGTAATGATATCACCGTTACATCTTGGATCAGGAAGTCCCTCAATGGGCACCTGTTCGCTCCATGTCTCTCCTCTGTCTGTGGAATAGGAAAATTTTCTTAAGGTACCGAACCTGTTCCTTATACTCATTATAAGGGTGCCATCTGACAGTTCTACTATCTTGGATTCATCACCATTTTCCGATGCCGGATTCTTAGAAACTTTCCATGTATCTCCTCCATCATCAGAATAAATGGCATAAACTTTAAAATACTTGTTATTATCCTCTCTTACTACCAAAGCAAACATAATTCTGCCGTCTTTCAGTTGTAATGCCCTCCCGGAAGAGGCAAATGCACTTCTGCACTTTATTGGTTGAGGTCCATTAGGATCAACAGTAAGAATTTGTGGAGTTATATCGACACTTTCACTCCATGTTTTACCGTTATCTTTGCTTCGACTTACACTTATGTGTGCCGGCTCATTCTGCCATAAACCATTTCCATGGCTAAAGATGGCAATTATATCACCTGTTTTTCCATCTACTACAAGTGCAGGATCTCCACACCCCCCTATTTCATCATGTTTGGCTACTGTGACATACTCACTCCATGTTCTGCCATTGTCCGTACTTCTTCTCGAGACTACATCTATCTTTGCAGGAAGATCACCATTATGCTCTATTCTCTTATCTGCCACAGTCACTAAGGAACCGTCGGGAGCTGTAACAATCGCCGGGATACGGTAAAATTTCGAGCCGAAATCTCCGGGACGGTAAACGAGTGAACGTTCTACACCTCCTTCCCATTCTTCAGTATGTACCTGTTGTGCAAAGCAACTAAAGAAACCGGCTGCAAGTAATACACACAAAATTTTTTTGAATAGTTTATTTGTATTCATATTATTACCTTCTATATAAAGAGATAAAATATATTATCGGGCTATTTTCAAAGTTTTAATTTTATTCCCTTTATCAATTGCCCTTAATATGTACATACCTTTAGGAAGATCTGACATATTTACTTTTCCTTGATTTCCATTCTCCGAAACACCGGAAACAACGCACTTGCCATCGATAGAAAATACTGAAAACTCTTTGATGCCATTATGAGAAACAGCTGTTCCTTCCTGTGTAAACTCGTCATATCGGATATCGAAACCATTTTCATATTCCAGTTCACCAACTCCGGACTCGATAATTTTAAACGCTATCGGATCAATATCATCTATTTGCATAAAACCTGTCGGAAGCTGTTTGAATAGAGCACAAAAATACCTTTTGTCTGTATAAGCAGTTCCAAATGGGAAAGTAACGTTTAAGTGCATTTTATCACCTAAAGACAATACCGGGATTTCAGAAAACTGAGTCACGCTTAATGAAGTATCTCCGTCCTCCGGGAAGACTGCTACATAAACCGGCCATCCCCAATATCCTGCCTTTACACTCAAGTCTACTGAAACCGGAATATTCGTGGGATCAGTAACATTATAGCACTTGACTGAAAGGTAATTATTTAGCTTTATAAATAGATATTTATAACCTTCTATAATGAAATCCGTGAATTTATACTTTGGTTCCGTAGTTAATAATTTCATAGACACCTCCTTTTTCCAGTCATACTTCTGACTGGTAGCAGGATCATAGAAGCTCAATTCGTAATTAGTACTCATAGAGGGAGCTGTATATCCTTTTTCCAATTCAAAAAGTGTTGTAAACTCTTCTGTTACCTCACTCTTAGCGCTTATGTTGAGACAAATTCCATTCCCCTTCATCACAGTTTTACCATTTAATATGAGTTGAGGGAAATAAGTTTCCGTCAATTCTTTTTCAGAATTATTCTTTACAGTAAGCTTAATTTTACATGCTGCACCATAATAAAGGTCCGACTCTATAGTTGCCGACTGAATAATAGCTGTAGGTGCATTTAAATTATCTATAGAATAAGTTTTGCCAGCCTTGGTGAAGTATAGATAGTTATATCCATCAGTTTGTGAGCGCACGGGCAAGTAGGAGGAATCAGCACTCTTCTTATTCTTGTTACAGACAGTCAATTTATACTTTCCATCGGGAAGATCTTGTGGTATATTAACTTTTTGTTCACCATTAAATCCCTTGTAGCTTACTGAATAGGTTTTATCTGTATTTCGTTTATATTCCGGTGCCTGTAAATTTCCGGAAACCACATCTACATATCTTACAGTACTTCCGGATCCGTTGACAGATTCCAACTTGATACCCATTGTGACTTCCATAGGAGTTATACCCATGTTTGCCCAGAAACCCACTTTGCCATCTGATGTAAGTTTCAAAGTAAAAACATTTGAATTTGATACAGCAGAAAGGTTTCCGAGCTGGCACAGAATTTTAGGTTCTTCGGGAGTATTGCTCGGTTGGATTCCTATAATTATCTCTTGCGAATAATTATAGCCTCCGCCTGTTCCTCCTCCACTGCCGAGATTAGTAGGGTTTAAAGCATTGAGAAGATAGTAGCCATCAGAAAGACCCGACCATCCCCAATTGAAATGAAAGTAGCCGTCTCCGGCATAGCCATCACATATAAACTCATGACCTACAGATGAAGATACTCCAGCATAAAGCACCGGCCTACCCTCTTTCAGTTCAGAATATATTATTTCTGACCACTCATCGGCTTCATAAAATTCTCTCTTTTTGAACTCGATGTTAGAATTATACTTAAAATTATTTATAAGTGCTATGGCAGCCTTTACACTCAGAGCCCCCGATGAAGACAGTTGATAAGCCATATCCACTGAATAGCCGCAGGCTTTCATAAGATATGCAACGGCGGCAGCCTGTTCAGCCGTATACGTACCTCCATACCAATCGAGCATGTTATCCCAATCAAAAGCAACGGAGGATAATAGAAGAGAAGATTCTTTTGAATCAGGCAACGTGATTGTAGCCGTTCCAGTACCCCTTTCGGGATACTTCCAATAATTCATTATCTGTGCCATAGCAGTGGCAACACAACCTGTGAGCGCGTGTTGTTTCGATATGACGGGACAATCATTATTGAAAGGTGAAGTCTGATTCCATCTGGTTGTGATCATTGGCTTAATAGGAGATGATGAAGATCGGGTTCCCTTTACATAGGCACCCAAACCCTGATTTCTTCCCAACTCAATTTCCACACCATACTCTTCAAGCCACCATTTTAATTGTGGAGGAATGGATTCAATCGAAAAAGTTCCATTATCTGAATATCCTAATACAGGCGCGGCTATATCATCGGCACTCATTATAATGTATCCGTTATCTCCGGATAACCCGAATACATAAAGAGCTGCCACCCCATCATTTGTATAACCCGTATATAGGAGCTTATTAGAATCGGCTCTTGTTAATAATCCGGTTTGTAAAGATTGGGAATTATACCTCTCCATGGCTTCCCGAGGGGATAGGAGCCTGGCGCTTGAATACTGAATCGTAAACAGGCAGATAAGAAACAAAAATAATCTATTCATAATATTAGTTCTGGATTATCGCAATTATAGAATATCGGTGTACAATATGGAGACCCATTCTATTGCGTAAAGATAAGCAAAAAACTTCATAAATTAAAATCTGACATAACCTTAGTATTAAAGATGAGATTTGAAAGAGTAACTACTCCTGTAACAGAAAGCTAAAGAAGAAGAGATTTTTTGCATGATTAAAAGAAAATTTGTAACTTTGCACGCCAATTGACGGGATCGCGACCTGTCAAGCCAAATAAAACAATTTTTTAACTGCAGAAAAAAGAATGAAAGCTAAAATTCATCCCCAAAATTACCGTGAGGTGGTTTTCAAAGACATGTCAAACGATGAGATTTTCATCACACGCTCTACCGTGGCTACACGTGAGACTATTGAAGTTGACGGCAAAGAGTATCCTCTTGTAAAGCTTGAGATCACTTCTTCTTCTCACCCTTTCTTCACCGGCAAGCAGAAGCTCGTCGATACAGCAGGTCGTGTGGATAAATTCCGCAGCCGCTATGGCAACCGCACTAAAAAATAATTTATACGGTAAAAATAATACGCTGTGCCTCATGACGATGAAGCACAGCGTTCTTTTTTATAAATCATTTATTAGTAAGAATTATTTCAGGTTTTAATGCCTTGCTTCAAGATAAGATGTTAGTATAATCACTGCTGCCATTTCATCAGCCCTTCCCTTTTCCTGTCGCTGCTTCTTTTTGAATCCTCCGGCAATCATTTCTCTATGAGCAATTGTGGATGTGAAACGCTCATCAAACATTTCTACAGGAATTCCCGGAAGTTCCTTACGTAGCCTGCCAAGAAATGGAGTTATATATCTCATACTCTCACTGGGAGCTCCATGCATATCGCGAGGTTCTCCTACTATTATTTTATCTACCGGCTCTCGATTGCTATAGTCTTTAAGAAATGCCAATAAATCACAGCTTCTGACTGTCGGCATACCGTTCGCACAGATCTGCAATAGATCTGTAACGGCTATGCCGCAACGTTTTCTTCCATAGTCTATAGCAAGAATACGACCCATATAGAATCTATTTAAGGCAGTGCAGTTATTAATATTTATGGTGAAGTTAGTCATATTATATAAATTACTATCAAAAATTAACACCATTTAACTCTTCAATAAATCACTTCGGGTTTATCTGTCCTTATTCCCTTTTTATA
>CAZXHO010000078.1:0-9089 GCA_964640365.1 uncultured Sangeribacter sp.
CATGACACTGCACTGATTGCCAAAGCTCCCAAAAGAACAGTTTGGCTAAGATATTTTAATGCTTTTGTCATTTTATTAAAAATATTTTGAGGAGTTATTAAAATAATTATAAAAATTCCGACCTGTTAGGTTAAGGGTCTATTTTACGTAAAGGACTAAGTATTAAGTTATGGTATGGAGGGCTTCCCATTGCCAAAACGTGAATTAGTATTTTTTATTTTATGAAATTCCAATATATCAGTATTTTAACTTTTTACTGAATAATATAAGATTAATTCATAACTCTTAACAGTCCCTTGGTATGCTTATGGTCAGAAATCCCTTCATATCAGATTATTACCAGCCCGTATTCTGCTTGAGTGTATGGTTAGAAAGAATAATCTGGTTGGTAGGTATCTGAAACAGACCTTTCTTTTCAATAATCTTGGAACGGTCATAAGAAACAGTAGCGTCTAAACCACCGTTCTTCACATTTCCTGCAGAAGCACAGACAGCATCTGCGAGCACATCGACACCCTGACGGAGAAGATCCCAATAACGAATGCCTTCAAATGCAAGTTCAAGTGCGCGTTCGTTCAGGATATTCTCTTTAGTTGCCGGTATTGAACTGAGTCCTGCGCGAGAACGTACCATGTTTAGCGCATCTTGAGCGCTAAGGGAAGGAACTCCACCCAACTCAGCCACCATGAGAAGAACGTCAGCATAACGCATCAATATGTAGTCCTGTGAATTGGTGATCTGGAAGTCACCGCTACCGTCTTCCTTAGACGCGTTGTTGCCATTGGCAAAAGCGATAGGAGAGTATTTTTTAATGCAGAGGCCTGTGAATTCACGCCAGTCTTTAACTGAGTTTGCATAATCTGAAGCTGCTGATATACCCTCTGTTGCAGTATTAATGATAGAAGCTGTGAGACGTTTGTCACCTGAAGAGTATTTGTTGGCAAAAGGCTGACATACAGTTGCGGCTCCCCATCCTTTTCCATATGGACAGAAGTTAAGACTACGCATGCCCAACATTACTTGCCAACGGTTGGAATCATTATTACCGTTATAATCTTGTGTGGGGGTAAACTTCTGCTGCAGCATAAATTCTGAATTCACTTGTCCGGCATATGTGGAAAGTTCGGTATCCCATGCGTCAAGTCCGAGCGGCACCAGAGAAGCAGCAGGCCATAAGTTCTTAAAATCAGGAATAAGTGCATATTTGCCACTCTTCACAATGTCGTCAAGTCCGGCTATTACTTCTTCACGCGTGCATGTGCCGGATGTCATTCCTTCCGGGTTGGTATATCCCAATTCTTTCCCATAATATCCGGTGTAGTAGAGGTATACTCGTGCGAGCATTGCTTCCATGGCATACTTTGTGATCCTGCCGTTGTCAGAAGCTGCAAGGTTGGCATCTGCCGGTATATTATCTATGGCAAATTTCATATCCTCCACGATAGCGGCATAAACTTCTTCCGGCGCGCTTTGAGTTCTGTTTTCGTTGATTGCCTCAAGGAACAAAGGAATATGTCCCCACATTCTGACCATGTCAAAATATAAGAGCGCCCGGATGGCACGACATTCTCCCATGTAGCGATTTCTGTTTTGGGTTTCATCAATCCAGTTTATTTGCTCTTCATGGTCGCATAGTTCGTTACAGCGGTATACTGCCGAATAATATACCTTCCAATCCTGTTCGAATAGATTTTGGTCTGCCGGGGAAATTGAGAGATCGAATTGGTCGAGCGCCTGATAGCCGTAACCGTCACTTGCACCAGTGCCACCGTAACATTCATCGCTCAAAACGCTTGCCGCCACCATGATGCCTATGCCGGGAGCAGAACTAATCTGGCGCCATCCGTCGTAGCAACCTATCAGGGCACGCCATGCATCTCCTTCTGTCTTATAGAAGTTCTTGGTATTCGGTTCGGTTTTAGACTCTATGTCAAGAAAACTTTCCGCGCAGGAGGTGGAGAGCCCCATCATTGCTGCGGTTGCTATACCGAGGATAAATATATTGTGTTTTAATGTCTTCATTTTATTATGTCTTTTGTAACCGGTAGGTTTATCCCTGCTTATGCAGGCTGTTACATCGGTTTTATTACAAATTCCTCAATCAATCAAAAATATTAATCTCAGAAAGCAAGGTTCACACCGAAAAGAACTGTGCGAGGACGCGGATAGTACCCAAGGTCGATACCGCTTACCCAATCGGCAGTTCCATATCCGATTTCAGGATCCATGCCGTTGTACTTGGTGAATGTTGCAAGATTTTGAACCTGTACGTATAAACGGCACTGGCTACACCATTTCTGATTCATTATAGGAGCGAAGTCATATCCGAGAGTAAGATTGCTCAGACGGAGGAAGTCGCCGTCGTGCAGGAAGAGATCTGAGAATGCGCAGTTTATCATTCCGTTGGTGACACGCGGTATTTTATTAGAAGTACCTTCTCCGGTCCAACGTCCAAGAATCTCTGTGGTATAATTAGCTTTTTGGTTGGCATAATTGCGATAGCTTTGAACAAGCTTGTTGCCGGCAACACCGGTGGCTACTATACTAAGGTCGAAATTCTTCCAGTAAAGATTAACATTGAAACCGAAAGTGAATTTGGGTACACCGTTACCAAGATTGATCTTGTCATCATCATTGATAACTCCGTCGTGGTTTTGGTCAACGAAAATTACATCACCGGGTTTAACATTAGCCTGGAGAATACCGTTTCCTGCTGCTACCCATTCATTGATCTGCTGCTGATTCTGGAAGATTCCCGCTGTCTGGAAGCCCCACCAGTATCCGATGGGTTTGCCATTTTCGGCGCGATAGAACTCTGTAGAGTTGTCATACAACATATTGGTTGCACCGTGGATAATTCCGTCTTCGGTAGGAATGGAGCCAACTTTATTTTTATTATATGAGAAATTGCCGCCAATGCTGTATGAGAAATCTTTACCGATAACATCGCTCCAGTTCAACCCTAATTCGATACCGGTATTTATTACGTCACCGCCATTGATATAGGGTGCTCCGGCACCGGCAGTTGCAAGAATAGGTGCTTCTACGAGCCAGTCTTTAGTGGTTTTACGATACCAGTCAAAGTTAATATGAAGACGTGATGCAAATAGTGCTGCATCAAAGCCAATATTAATCTGTTCGGATGTTTCCCAAGTCAGGTCCGCATTTCCGAGACGGTTGGGATATGCTCCCCAGTTGGTGCCAAGGATTGTAGAATAATCTGTATAAGTTCCGTTAGGACCGAAATATTCACCGAAGAAGTAATGGGTGTTGGTGACTTTGATTGGGGCAAGATACATATAGTTGGAAATATTCTGGTTTCCGACGCGTCCCCAGCTCGCGCGTATTTTAAGGAAGTCAAGCCAAGTGTGTGAAGCTTCCATAAATTCTTCGCTTGTGATGTTCCAACCGGCGGATACTGACGGGAATGTTCCAAAGCGGTGTCCGCGGGCGAATTTGGAAGAACCGTCTGAGCGTAAGGTTACGTCAATCATATATTTCTCTTTCCAGTTCCATCCGAGTCTGCCGAAATAGCTGACCGTTCTTGAATCGTCATGTGGACTACCTCCGGCGCTCAAACCATCGGCAGTTGTGGCTGCTGTTCCATTATTTACCCATGCATAGGGCCAAGTGTCAAATCCTTCTTTCAGGTCGCGTTGTCCGGCACTTACTGACACTCCTTCATAACGGCTGGATTCCATACCGAGAAGGGTTCTGAAATGGTGCTCCTTGATATCAAAATCATAGGAGATAGTGTTGGTCCAAGTTAAAGTCAAACCTCTGTCCATGCTCTGACCTACGGAAGTATGTTCGTTGTAATCGTAGATTGAGAAACGATAGATAGGTGAGAAGCTACGGTTTTCATTAGTACCATAGAGAGTAGCGAACAAAGTGCGGAATTTAAGGTTTTTGATCGGTTCTATCTGCAGATAGACATTCCCGGCAAATGCCGCATTCTTATTCTGATTGTTTGTAGTGGTCATCATGTTTCCGTAAGGGTTGCCGGCTGAATTATCCCAATCACTATTGGTTGAATCATAGAAGGTGCCGTCGTTATTATATACGGGAACAAGGGGAGAAGCTCCAAACGCGCTACGGAGGGTATTCCAGTATTGATTGCCGACTCTGATACCTGTATTTTTCTTATAAACGAAGCTTACCTGTTCACCGGCGGTGATAAGACCGTTAAAGAACTTGTGATCGGAATTGATACGGAAATTATAACGTGAATAGTCTGACACTTTGCTTCCTCCGGCGATACCTTCCTGATTAAGATAACCGAGACTCATGGCATAGGTGCTTGTGGCGTTGCCACCTGTCATGCCGATTGTGTAGCTCTGGGTGGTGGCATTGCTCTTAAGCATTTGATTCACCCAATCTGTATCATAAGTTCCAAGACGGTTTCCGGCTGCGTCCGTGCGCCAAATATCAGAAATGCCTTCCCAGTCATAAGGATTGGAATCGTCAGCTATCATCTGCTCGTCCATGATAGCCCTATACTGTTTTGCATTAAGCATGTCTACCTTGTGTGCGACATTCTGTATGCCGAAGTAGCCATCGAATGTTATTCTTGTATGTCCCTCACGTCCTTTCTTTGTTGTGACGAGTACAACACCGTTGGCAGCCTGTGCACCATAGATGGCTGCTGATGCTGCGTCTTTAAGCACGTCAATACTTTCGATATCCGCCGGATTCAAAGTTGAAATATCACCTCCCACACCGTCGATAAGATAAAGTGGTTGTGCATTTCCAATAGTTCCGAGACCACGGATCTGTACTTTCATTCCCTCGCCCGGCTGGCCGGATGTTGAACTGATATTTACACCGGGCATCTGTCCCTGCATAGCCTGAAGAGGGGAGGTCGTATTCATTTTGGCAATTTCAGATCCTTCCATCTGAGCTGTGGCTCCGGTCAACAATTTTTTCTTCTGAACGCCATAACCTACCACCACGAGATCGTCAAGAACACTGTCATCTTCAAGTAGAGCTACATCAATACGGTTTGAGGTTACGGTAACGCTGCGCATACGCATTCCTACATACGAGAATTGTAACACAGCGCCTGTTTCGGTCTGGATAACGTAATTTCCATCAATATCGGTAGATGTTCCGACAGATGTACCTTTCACTAAAACGGTGACTCCCACAAGGGGTTCCCCATCGGCTGCTGAGGTCACCGTACCTTTCACGGTAATGGGTGCGGCGTTGGCGATGCCGATACTTGCCAAAAGACAAATTATCGTCATTGCCAAACGGTAGAACCGCATCCTGCAATGATCAAGAAATCTTTTTTCCATTGATGTTTAGATTGGTTAACTATTATTATTTTGAATTTCGGGTAGGATAAATTGTATGGGAAACAGCTTATGTTGCCATATTGTTCTTCCATACAATTTATAGGTTTACAAACGCAAAATTAGCAAGTAATTTACGGCTTTACATCCCTATGCATTATAGTTTAGGGTAATAAATAGTTCTATAGGGTAATGAAATGTTAACAATGGGTGGGATAAATGTTCTATTTTATTTTTTATTATGCTAATTGATAGAGAAATAGAGAATAATAGGATATCTATGTTAATCTCTTGAAAGATTGTGGATTCCCTTAATATTTATTTATTTTGCATTACAAATCTATACCTGCATCATGGCTCTACGTTTCATCCTGTGTATAATTTATATTTGTCTTGGGGCTTTATCCTCCAAGGCTGCCGCTTCGAGTGAACTGTCCTTGCGCCATCTTAATACTGCATCGGGTTTTTCAAATAATTTTGTCACAGATTTATTTAAAGATAGCCGAGGGTTGCTATGGATAGGCACCTCTTCCGGATTATACAGGTTTGACGGATATGCAGCCCGCAGAATTGCGGATTTAAATGGGTTGAGTGATGAGATTTTGACCGGCTACGTTTATTATATATACGAAGATGCACTGGGAAGACTATGGATTCATGCAGATACATATTTCGGTCTCTATGACCCCCTTTCTGATAAATCATACCGGTATGCCTCGGATTATCTTAATACTTTAGGTATCGAGGGTTATGTTACATCTGTCATCACAGACGAGAGGGGTGACGTATGGATAGCTGTAGACAGGCAGGGACTATTTAGGTTATGCCTTCCGGAAGGGATAATTGAGAAAGTTAAAGGGGATTCTTTTGAGGGTGGAACCATTGTTGACCTTGAATTGACAGGCGATAAGATTATTGGGGTCACTAACCGTTCTGTTATTGTAGAAGCGGATCGCCAAAGTATGACTTCCAGAACAATCTCCAAGAGTCCGGACGTTAGCGAAATGGAAGAGATGGGATATGATTTGTATATAGACAAGTCTAAAAGGCTATGGCTTTTAACTAACGAGCGATTGCATCTTTTTGATCTCCCTTCAGGACGCTGGCTTACAGATTCTTTACCCGGGAAAGGTCTTGACGGGGTTGTAAAAGCTCTTTTTAATGATTCAAATGGGAATCTTTGGATTGCACGAGATCATCATGGCATTGAACGGGTGGTGAATAACAACGGTAGTTTTGTGTATGAACCCGTAAAGGTAAATGGTGGATTTAATCCTTCCAATACGGTCACCTCCATCTTCGAAGACGAGTACGGAACCCTATGGTTCGGCACTTATAAACTGGGATTGTATTCCTATAACGAAAGTGTTGAGAAATTTGCGCTCGAAGATTTTCCGGATGTGAATTGTATGGTAGCCGGAAAGAATGATGAAATTTGGGTTGGTACGGATAATTCAGGTCTATGGCATTGGAATTTAGCCACAGGAGAGCGCAAAGGTATTGCTGATCCTTCGGAAGGAGAAGCACCAAAAGCTATTACCTCATTAGCATATAGTCCTGATGGAAAGTTGTATATAGGCGCATTCTCAAGAGGTATCCGTAGCTATCAAAACGGTGTTTTTACACCATTGGTCACTGGTTCGGATATAGATAACCATTATGCATGGAGCATGGCATTTGATAAGAATGGACTGCTATGGATTGGCACCTTGGGAGGAGGTTTGTTTGTATTGAATCCACTAACAGGTGAAGTTCGGAAATTTGATGAACAGAAAGATGGTCTTTCTTCAAATTATGTCTTGTCTGTGCTTCCGTCGCGCGACGGAAAGGTCTATATAGGTTCATCCGGAGGTATTGACTGTTATAATCCCTCTGATGGTGTGCTTTCGCGAATGGATGCTGGAGATAAGGCTAAGTCAGAAAATATCAAGGTTGTACAGTTGTTTGAAGATTCGCGCGGATTACTTTGGGTGCCTACGCCTAACGGTTTGAAAGTGATTGACAGACTTACTAATACATGGCACGACATACCAACCGGACAGTCCTCCAGAACATCATATATAATGGGTGTGACTGAAGATAACGGAGGCGCAATTTGGGTTAGTGACGGATCTCGGCTCGTAAATATAAAAGTAAGTTACGATGAAAAGACTGGTGAATTGTCAACAATAGACCGGGTGTATGACTCTCGCGACGGACTACAGAATTGTGACTTCAATCAACGATCATTTGCCAAATTGCCCAACGGCGATATAACGGTTGGAGGTATGTTTGGCATAAACAGGTTTGCACCTTCGGAAATACGTTTCAACACTGCAAAACCAAATGTCATGTTCACTGACCTTTATATGGGTAATTTCCCCGTGCAAGTCGGTGAGAAGATAGATGGCAGAGTAGTGCTGAAGCGAGCGATCGGATCGAATGAACAGATTGAATTCAGCCACAATCCAAAAGAATTTACAATCTTTTTCGCTTCCGATGATTATGCTCTTCCTGAGAAAACAAGTTTCATGTATAAGCTTGTCGGTTATTCTGATGAATGGATGAAATGCCCGGAAGGAATCAATTATGTCACCTACACTAATCTTTCTCCCGGCAACTATCGTTTACTTGTCAAGGCAATAAATGGCGATGGATATGAGAGTGAAACGGCAGCAGAACTTCCAATAAAAGTCTATCCGTCTTTTTGGGGAAGCAGCTGGGCGATTATGATATATCTGGTATTGTTTGTGGCGATAGTAGGGGGTATTGTCAAAGTTGTACGCGAGCGTGAACGTAAACTATTTGAGAAGAAACGTCATGAGGACGCACTCCGTAAACAGGAGGAAATCAATCAAATGAAATTCCGCTTCTTTACAAATGTAAGTCATGACCTCCGAACTCCGCTTACTCTGATCGTGTCGCCATTAGATGAGATGATCAAAGAATCGGATGACGAGCGCCAGACAAAGCGTCTCACCCTCATGCGGAATAATGCCGTAAGGTTGCTTTCATTGGTTAACCAATTGTTGGATTTTCGAAAAAATGAAGTTGCAGGACTGCAGTTGAATCCTTCGGAAGGAGATATTGTGGCGTTTGCAAGAAGTGTTTGCCAGTCGTTTGTGACTCTTTCGGACAGGAAGAACATCGTACAGACCTTTTATTCAGACCGTGAGAGAATAATCCTTATGTTTGATGAGGATAAAATGGAGAAGATTTTAATGAATCTTCTTGGGAATGCTTTTAAATTTACTCCTGCGGGGGGAAGGATAGACGTCGCGCTTGAGCAAGTAGGTGATGAGAATCCTGTGTTGCGAATAAAGGTTTCAGACACCGGTATAGGAATAAAGGATAAGGACAAGGAACATATTTTTGAGCGTTTCTATCAAGTTGATGAGCAGGGTGATTCGCATCCCGGAATGGGGAGTGGAATCGGATTGAGCATGGTGAGCGAATATGTTAAGCTTCATGACGGCACCATCCGTGTGACGGATAACGTGGGACAGGGGAGTGTATTTATAATAGATATACCGATTCGAAGTACAAGCAGCTTGTCAGCTAACAAAGAAACCCTTGCAGAACCAGGTCAGAATATTAATGCTGAAGAAGACGCAAATCTCGGGATGGAAACCGAAAAGGAAGATGCAAAAGTATATAATGATAGGAAAACGGTTCTTGTCGTTGATGATAATATCGATATGACAGAAATGTTGAAGGATAGTCTGATTGATGATTATGATGTACTTACTGCAGGTGATGGTAACGAAGCCTTAGATGCTATCAGTCAGCAAACTCCCGATATTATATTAACAGATC
>CAZXHO010000079.1:0-9054 GCA_964640365.1 uncultured Sangeribacter sp.
AAGAAGGATTGTTTCATTTTAAAGAATTTTCATTATCTCATTCCAAAAGCAGTATGAAAATTGGGGTTGATGCTGTTTTATTAGGGAGTTGGGTGACTCCAATCGGTAACAGATGTCTTGATGTGGGCACAGGATGTGGAGTAATGGCTCTTATGTTAGCCCAAAGAAATCGAACTGGAAGCATTCTTGGAATTGACATTCATAACGATTCTGTTGAGGAGGCTAAATTGAATTTTTTATTATCTCCATGGAAAAATCGTTTAGAGGCACAACAAAAATCCTTTTCAGAAGTGATTGCGGAAGTAGGAAAGGGATTTGATTTAATTGTCAGTAATCCACCTTATTTTGATTCCGGTGTTAACAAATTGAATAAAGCTCGTCTTGTAGCCCGTCATAAGGGTGCACTTTCTCCTGAAATCATAGTAGAAAATTCAAGCACTCTACTCAATCCTTCCGGACGGCTGGGTCTTATTGTCCCTTCTGAATTTTTCAGTTCATTAAGAAACTTAGGTATTTCTTCAGGATTGTGTCTTTCACGCGGTTTATTTATTAAAGATCATCCTTCCTCATCCGTAAAAAGGGTCCTGCTCGAATTTATTAAGGATAGTCACGGGAGCCTCATTTCTTCATTAACTGAGAAAGATATTTCTGTGCTAACCATGTTCGATGAAAATAGGGATCCCACTGTAGAATACAGGCAATTAACTCACGACTTCTATTTGAAATTTTAATGATATGTATAATTTTGTGTCATTTTAATGAAAACTATGGGATATGCTATATGATCCAAATTTGAAGAATACTTATGGAGATTTTTGGAATTGCTCTTAAAATCTGTTAAATTGTAGTGTTATTCTATTGTGGGTTCTACTGATTTAAACTATTTTTACGTTTAATTGTCAAAGAAGTGTAAATATCTAACTTATGAGGTTTTATTATCTCATATAATACAAGGAGAAAAGAGATTATGAAGCATCAATTAATACTTGGCTTACTGTTGGCGTTAGGAGCTCCTGTTGCGATGGCACAAGGATATTTTGACGATGACATATATTATAATCCCAAAAAAGATAAGGGTATTACTACGACACAGAAGACTGCCAAAAAGAAGTCTAATTATATTGCTAATATGGGTGACATGGATGTAGACCTATATAACCGTCGTGGGGAAGCTTATTACACTACTGCTATAGACACCATTGGCACACGAGCTGAAAATGGTGAGGACTTTGTCTATACCCAGCAAATTCAGAAATTTTACAATCCAACTATTGTAGTTGATAATTCTGATATGCTCCAAGACGTGCTTGCCAACGCTTATGGCAATGTTGAGATTGTGATAGATGCAAGCGGTCTTCCTGTATTTGCTCCTTATTCATATTCTTGGAATTATTGGAACCGTTGGTATTCTCCCGGTTGGGGATTTAATTATGGTCCTTGGGGATGGAACGTTGGTTTCTATGATCCATGGTATGCTTGGAACTGGGGTTGGAATTGGGGTCCATCGTGGAACTGGGGACCAGGTTGGAGCTGGGGCCCGTCTTGGGCTTGGGGTCCCGTTTGGGGAGGTCCGAGTTGGGGTTGGGGCGGTCCCGGTTGGGGCGGTCCCGGATGGTCAGTGTCACGTCCTCCAATGGCAGATTGGCGTCCTTCGGGCAACCGTCCTTCAGGAGTGCGTCCGGGATGGTCTTCTACCACTCGTCCGGGAGCAAGCAACTTAGCACACAGACTTCCCAATGGCAGCCGTCCTGTTGGAAATAACGGTGTTGGAACTTCCAATAGACCCGGTTCTTCATCTGTCCGTCCGGGTTCTAATTCCGTACGCCCCGGAAATAGCAATGTTGGCGTAGTCAACAATAATGGAAAATGGCAATATAATACTACTGCCACTCAGGGTCACAGACAGGCCGGTACTGGTGTTGTAAATTCAAATCGCGGCACTTCAGGAAATAATAATACAGTAAATACCAACAGGAATAATTACAATAATAATAGGGTAACTACAAATAATAATAACAATAATCGAAATAATAACCGCACTACGACTACCAGAACTCAAAATTATAATAGTAACCGTAATTTCAATACAGGAGTATCTAACGGTGGTAGTTTCGGAGGAGCCCGTAGCACAGGTGGTGGACGTTCATCCGGTGGTGGAGGTTCAAGAGGACATCGTTAATCTTATTGTATAATATTATTGCCTTTTGCATATATGTATAAATCATTATTAGTTTTATCTCTCTCTGCAGCTTCGTTTGGAGTAGCATATGGCCAAGGCGCTATAGACGCCTTTCGTCTCTCTCAGCCGGACATGAAGGGAACCGCCAGATTCATGGGTATGGCAGGAGCTTTTGGGGCATTAGGTGGAGATCTTTCCACCATATCTCAGAACCCCGCCGGAATAGGCGTATATAGAAGTGGAGAGGTAGGATTTACCTTAAATTTGGATTGCCAGAGCTCTACATCTAATTCGCAAGGATATGAACAGACTATGAATCAGACAAAATTTCTCCTCAATAATATTGGGGCTGTTCTGACCATGCGTTTGCCGAGTGCGATGTTCCCGAACATAAATTTTGGCTTTACATATAATAAAGGCGCTTCTTTCAATCGCCTTTATGCCGGAAATATTCCAAATTTGTCTAACTCCCTCAGTAACTATATTGCCGGGGTGGCAAACAATGAGAATATAACCGAAAATGATCTGGTTACCACGGATAAATACGATCCATACTTCCCTAATGACGGAGGTTATGTGGCACCTTGGTTACCAATTCTTGGCTATAATGGATATTTAATCACTCCTTCCGGCACCGGTGAAGATACAAGATGGTTTGGTCAATGGGGAAACGGTACTTCCGGTAACGGTTCTTTTAGGGTTCAAGAATCAGGTTCGAGCGATGATTATAATATTGCAGTCGGAGGTAATATTTCAAATGTATTATATTGGGGTATGAACTTCGATATCGTGAACATGAATTATACGCTTAAGACCTTGTGGAGTGAGAATCTAACCGGTGCTTACGTTCCTGATCAAAATAACGAGTTGGTTCAGGAATCAGCACGTTGGGGACTGGGAAACTATTATAATGTTCATGGAAGTGGTTTTAAATATGAACTGGGTGTTATATTAAAACCTATTCAAGAACTTAGAATTGGTGTCGCCGTTCACACTCCGACTTGGTATAACCTGACCGAAAGTTTTATTGGCACCATAGACTACAAATATGGATCAACAGAAACTGGTAGTACTTCTACAAATGGTGGTTCATTGGCTTATAACGACATGAATTTCCGAACCCCATGGAAAGTTATAGGTAGTATAGCGGGCGTTATAGGTAATAATTTCATCCTTTCATTAGATTACGAATGGACTGCCTATAACAAGATGAAGTTCTCAGCACCCGGTAACATGGGTTATGATGACTGGGGATATGACTGGGATCCGGGATGGGATTGGTATTCAGGATCGGCAAATGCTAAGTCTCAGGGTCCAACAAGAGCTTATAACGGCAATCCAAATGATCCTCATTATTTAGCAAATGCTTCGATTAATAATTATTACCAATCAACCAATACCATAAGAGTAGGTGCGGAATATAGGGTCAATCCGGCTTTCAGCCTTCGTGCAGGTTATAGCTATTCAACCTCCCCGGTAAAGGAGAAAGTTAGAAATAATCAGGAGATAATCTATACTTCAGGAACTATACCTAATTATAGGTTTAATAACCATACAAGTTATATTACTTGCGGAGCAGGCTACAGGTTTAAACAGTTCTATGTAGACATGGCTTATGTTTATAAAAATATTTCTGCTTCATATCATGCGTACACTCCTGATACTAATCGTGATCCTAATCAAGCAATCGTTTCTCCACAGTCAAAACTGTCGCTTAACAATAGCCAAATAGTTTTGTCTGCAGGTTATAGATTCTGACATCAAATTGGATTAGAAAAGTTAATGTTCCGTTCTGATTATTAAATAAGGGCGGAACATTTATTTTATACGCGTCTAAAAACGGAATTGATTGTTACTTTTGATTGGCTCTTTCAGAAAGTATCAGAATAGGCTTGTTACCAATTCTTGTAGCGTAAAGAAAAGTATCTTTCCCCTCTTTGGTTTGGAGCTCTTTTTTAAGTTGCTCCGTTGAAAGCGGATAATTTCTTGTTACTATATTTACTCTTGTATCTTTTAGTTTTTTACGATTCGGTTTATTAACAATAGCCGATATTTTTGTAACCCTTCCGGGGAAATTAGGTAAATAGGATTGGCTGACAAATAGATGAGAAGAAGGAGCCAATTTTTTTAATGTAGGGAATTGGGTGAAAAGATGTTTCCAAGGGGCAAGTTTCATCATTGTAGCATTTGGTTCATAAAGATATGCGCCGGATAATACCTCTGCCACTGAAGCAAATTCCTGTGTTGTTGAAGATTCCACAATAGAAGGGCTGTTTTTCTGTTGATCAGATTCATGTTGATTCTGAATTTGGTAACTGAATTTGGAAATTATTTCTCCTTTTAAGTTCAAATCTAAAGCTTCAGCTATTATTTTACCATTTGAAAATTCTTTTGAGGCTTCTATCAATATTTCTTTACATTCTCCGTCAACACTAATTGCCCTTATTGACAAAACATGTGGAATATCTTTGAGAGTTTGACTTACATCAAGCAATGGAGAAGCCTTTATAAAAATCTTTTTTCCTTTCTCCAATAATAAATGCATATTGGATAAAATATCAGGCAGGCAATCATGAAAATTATAAACTCGTTTGTTATCCGTTCCCCTTCGAGCTGGATCTACGAAAATAACTTCGAATGAGGCTTCATGATTTTTAAGATATTCCACTGAGTCTTTATTAATTATATTGAGATTATGGATATTTCGTACTTTGGTGTTGTATTCAAGAACTGTAGCTTTATATGAATCAATTTCACAAGCAGTAACAAAATCGGAAACTTTTGCAATTGCCATGGCATCTATACCCAGACCTGCCGTCATATCGAGAACATCAGAAGACTTCCCAATTATTTCAGCATGGAATTTAGCTACCCCTTCATTAGTAGACTGTTCTGCAGATACCACTGAAGGGAATAAGACTTCCCTGTTTGATACAAACTCGTAAAGTTTATGAGCACATTTTGTTCTGCATGCAATTTGTGTAAGTGCTTGTTCTAAATTAAAATCCAAGTCTTTATTATGATATTTAAGACTTAACATGGCTGCGTCTTCACCGGCATGTGCTTCTACAAATTCTTTAAAAGTTTCAGAAGGTTCTTGAAATTCCATAATTCCTATAATTTTTGACAAAAATAACCAATGGATTTTATTTTCCAAAATAAATTAGTCCATACTCCGTATTCATATAATGAGAGTTTTCTTTTATATAAACAAAACATATGTTGAATTTTGCAGCAATAGATTTTGAGACAGCCAATGGTAATCCCTGCAGTGTATGCAGTGTTGGTATCGTAATAGTGAAAGAGGGAAAAATAACAGATAAGATTTATAAGCTTATTCATCCTGTTCCTAATTATTATAATCCCGGGAATATAAAAATACACGGTTTAACGCGTGCAGACACCGATGAAGCAGATACATTTCCGGAAGTTTGGGCAGAAATCGTTCCGTATATCGAAGGTTTGCCGCTTGTTGCCCATTTCAGCAGGTTTGATGAAGGTTGTTTGAAAGCTGCTTTCCGACGTTTTGAAATGACTTATCCTGATTATAAATTTTATTGTACTTGTACAGCTTCCAGGAAAGTATTCGGAAGGACATTGCCCAACCATCGTTTGCCGACAGTAGCAAAAAGATGTGGATACGATCTTGACAGGCATCATCACGCCTTATGTGATGCCGAAGCTGCAGCTACCATAGCTTTAAAGATCCTTCCTTAAAATAGAGAATAAGTTACACAATTCAAATGTAAAGAGTCCGAAAATACGTTAATTTTGGCTCTTTCCACCTTTATCTGGTAAAACACTCTAAATTTTTTATTAATTTTGTGGGGTAGTCAATTATTCAAGATAAATATGATTGCTTTGTCTTCAGAAAGATAATCATTCATTAAGGTGCTTTTTAGCCATGTTGATGTTAGAAACATTCTGAAAACTAATCCTTATGATGTAGCAACATCCTGATCATAATTATTTTGAACCATTGGGGAACCGATTAACTATTCCTCATCTAAGTTATTGAATACTATAAATTAATTTTAATGCGTTTATTTAAACTCCATACTTTACTCATTACTTTTCTGGCATCTTTCATGATGTCGGCGAATGTTTTTGGTTCCGGAAAAGACACCAAGCCATTTACCGTAGTGATTGATGCCGGCCATGGCGGCAAAGACTATGGCGCAACAGACAATGGTGCAAAAGAGAAAGAGATCAATCTTGGCGTAGCCCTTCAACTTGAGAATTTACTGAAGAAAAAATTGAAAGATGTGAAGGTTGTGATGACAAGAAAAGATGATACATATCTTACTCTTCAACAACGTGCAGATATTGCTAATAAAGAGAAAGGTGATCTTTTTATCTCTATTCACACCAATTCTGTGGACAAGAGTAACAAAAATAGAAAAACAGTAGCAGGCAGCTCGGTTTATGCCCTTGGACTTCATAAAGATGAAAGTAATATGAAAGTGGCAAGGCGCGAGAATTCCGTAATAGAACTTGAGAGTAACTATGAACAAAAATATAGTGGCTTTGATCCAAACAAAGATGAATCCTATATTATTTTTGAAATGGCTCAGAAGAAAAATCTGAGTAAGAGTATTCGTTTTGCTGAAGCAGCCCAGAAAGAACTTGTGAATAGTGGAAGAAAGAACCGAGGTGTTCATCAGGCTGGATTTTGGGTTTTGTGGGCTACATCCATGCCTGCAGTTCTTGTTGAGTTGGATTTTATATGTAATCCGACTTCTGCCCAATTTATGACGTCTTCAAAGGGAGAGAAAGAATTGGCTGAAGCTTTATATAATGCTCTTAAAAAATATTACGATAGCTGGGCTTCAGCTTCCGGAAAGAGCTTAGCCAAGGTTCAAGAAGAACCATCTTCGGATGCAACAATCTCTCAGGAAAGTGATGATAATCTACAAATTGATGAAGTGGAATCCGGTGAATATGCAATGAAACTCCTACCTTCGGAAAAAAAGAAGCGCACCGATGTTCCCGCAGCAAGAAAAACTCAAGGAAATCTTAACGGACAGCGTAAACGCAGAAATGAGACTTCAAAAGCTATTTCTGCATCCCGTAATGTTGAAACCGCATTAATCCCTCTGCATACCGAAGATGAACGCTCAGCTTCTTTAGTCTCAATGGTTGCTCAGGAAGAAAAGGAATCCCTTATTCCCGATGTAACCCAGACAGAGAAAGACAAGAAGAACAGTAAAAAGAATAAAAAGGAGAAAAAAACTAAAGAAAAGAAAGAAAAAAAACAAAGAAGCGCAAATGCTCACAACGCAAAGCGTGAGAAATTTGTTAAAGTATATAAAATCCAAATATTGGCTTCTGCCGATCTCTTAAAACAGAACAATCCACGATTTTGTGGTTTTACTCCGGTTTCCACATATAAGGAGAATAACCTCTACAAGTATTATTATGGAGAAAGTACTGAAAAAGCTGAGATTGACAAGTTGCTTATTGATGTGAAAAAGAAAATTCCGGACGCTTTTGTGGTTTCAGCAACAAAAAGTCTTGGATCGGATAATAAATAAGTCTATCTATGAAAAAGATTTTTACTAAAGAATTTATCATCGGCATTTCCGTAATTTTTGCGATTGCCATTCTTTTCTTCGGAATTGATTATCTGAAGGGAATCAATCTTTTTAAACCTGCAAATTTCTATGTTGCATCCTACACCAATGTTTCCGGTCTTGAGGTGGCTGCGCCTGTAACGATAGACGGATATAAGGTAGGACAGGTAAGAGAGATTAATTTCAACTATGAAAAACCCGGAAAGATAGATGTGCTTCTCGCAGTAAATAAGTCTTTGAGAATTCCTGAGGATTCAAAGGCCGTGATAGGCAGCACACTTTTGAGCGGCTCATATGTGGAAATTAAAATGGGTAAAAGCCCGAAGATGATTGAGGTGGGTTCAACCATTCAGGGAGATCTTGTGCCCGATATGATGTCAAGTCTGTCAGATAATCTGCTCCCTTCACTTGGAAGTGTTATCCCAAAGATAGATAGTCTTCTTTATAATCTCAATTTAGTTGTAGGCGATCCGGCTCTTTTAAAGTCTGTTCAAAAACTTGATGGTATAACAGACAACCTTTATCAGGCAACCGGCGGACTAAATCGGGTTGTGGCTACAGAAATTCCAAGGCTTACCGGTCATACTGATCAAGTAGTAACCAATCTTGATACAATAACAAGAAATCTAAGTGAACTGTCAGCTCAGCTTAAACAGCTTCCTTTAGGACCTACAATGGATAATGTCAATGACATTTCTAAAAATCTTGCAAGATTCTCGGGTCAGCTTAATGATAAAAATTCAACTCTTGGATTGCTGATGAATGATCCCGAACTCTATAATAGGATTAACCGGGTGACTGCAGATATAGATTCTTTGATTTTAGATATTCAGAAAAATCCAAAACGCTATATCAGCATCAAACTTTTATAAACAGCTTTGAAATTTCCCCACTATCCCCGAGTAGAATTTGCATTTTCTATTCGGGGATTTTTATATATGTTTCTCTTAATTTTATTATTCTGATTAATAGTAATTTATAAAAAATCGAATTCTGCAAGCTAAAAAACTATTTTTTTTTTCTTTTTTTTGTCGTTATTTTGTAATTCAGTTTAGCCTCCTACCTGTGATGACAGAAGATTATATAAATAAATGGAACCGTTGTCTTGAGATTATAAGAGACAATATAGGGGAAACCAAGACAAGAACTTGGTTTTCTCCAGCCAAGCCCTTGCATTATGAAAATAATCGACTGACACTTGGTATACCATCTCGGTTTTTTTATGAAAAATATGAGGATGAATTTTCGTATCAAATGTTTACAGGAACTTTAAATGGAGAATTATATTATATTAATCGTTTA
>CAZXHO010000080.1:0-8832 GCA_964640365.1 uncultured Sangeribacter sp.
ACCTGTGATCCAGAATATTATAAATGGACACAATGGGCGTTCATAAAGATGTTTAATTCATATTATGACACCAAAGCTGACAAGGCTATGCCCATAGAGAATCTCACTGCTCATTTTGAAGAAAATGGAACAGAGGGCTTACACGCAGCGTGTTCGCGTACTCTTTCTTTCACAGCTGAGGAATGGAAAAATTACTCGAACAAAGAGAAAGCTGAAATACTGATGAACTATAGAATCGCTTATCAGGGTGAAACCATGGTGAATTGGTGTGAGGCTTTGGGAACAGTTCTTGCCAATGATGAGGTGACTGAGGGAGTGAGTGTTCGCGGTGGTCATCCCGTAGAGCAAAAGGTTATGAACCAATGGTGTCTTCGTGTGTCCGCCTATGCTCCGAGGCTTTTGGATGATCTCAATAATTTACAGTGGAGCGACTCGCTAAAAGAGACGCAACGCAACTGGATAGGAAGGAGCGAAGGAGCGGAAATGCGTTTCCCGGTTGTCGGAAAGGATTTTGATCTTGAAATCTTTACAACCCGTGCAGACACAAGTTTCGGTGTGACATTCATGGTGCTCGCCCCCGAATCGAAATACGTAGAGATGCTTGTTACTCCCGAACAGAAAGAAGCGGTAGATGCCTATCTTGCCGAGGTGAGTCACAAGACTGAGCGTGAGCGACAAATAGATAAGAAAGTGTCAGGAGTCTTCTCAGGAAGCTATGCCATCAATCCCATCTCGGGACAGAAAATACCTATTTGGATCAGTGATTATGTATTGGCAGGCTATGGCACAGGTGCAATCATGGCTGTTCCGGCCCATGACTCGAGAGACTATGCCTTCGCACGCCATTTTAATCTTCCTGTCATACCCCTTATAGAAGGTGCAGACGTGAGTGAGGAGAGCTTCGATGCCAAAGAGGGAAAGATGATCAATTCTGCAAACGAGAAACTTGACCTTAACGGTTTGGAGGTTAAAGAGGCTATAGCGAAGACTAAGAAATATATTGAAGAGGCAGGAATAGGAAGGGTTAAGGTTAATTACCGTCTCCGTGATGCCATTTTCTCCCGTCAACGCTATTGGGGTGAACCTTTCCCGGTATATTATAAAGATGGAATTGCCCATGTGATGGAAGAAAGTGCACTTCCTCTGATGTTGCCTGAAGTTGATGCCTATCTGCCGACAGCAACAGGTGAGCCTCCTCTTGGACGTGCAAAAAACTGGAAAACTCCTGAAGGCTATCCTATAGAACTTTGCACTATGCCCGGTTTCGCAGGCTCAAGCGCTTATTATCTACGTTATATGGATCCGAGAAATGACAAGGCGCTCGTGAGCAAGGAGGCAGACGAGTACTGGCGCAACGTCGATCTTTATGTGGGAGGAGCGGAACATGCCACAGGTCATCTTATCTATTCACGATTCTGGAATAAATTCCTCTATGACCTCGGTCTGGTGGTAGAGCAAGAGCCGTTCCGTAAGCTTGTGAACCAAGGTATGATTCAGGGAAGAAGCAATTTCGTGTATCGCATAAAAGATAGCAATACATTTGTAAGCAAGGGCCTGAAAGATCAGTATGAGACAGCTCCGATACGTGTGGATATAAGCCTTGTTAACAACGATGTGCTTGACATTGAGTCTTTCCGCAGATGGCGTCCCGAATTTGCCGATGCCGAGTTTATTCTCGAAGATGGTAAATACAATTGTGGGTATGCAGTTGAGAAGATGTCAAAATCGATGTATAATGTGGTGAATCCGGATGATATTGTGGAACGCTACGGAGCAGACACCTTGCGATTATATGAAATGTTCCTCGGTCCTATCGAGCAGTCGAAACCATGGGATACCAACGGAATAGACGGCGCTAACCGCTTCCTCAAAAAACTATGGGGTCATTATACCAAAGTAGATAAGGATTCCAAGGAGCCTATGACCAAAGATGAGCTCAAGACAATGCATAAGCTCATTAAGAAGGTGACATCGGATATTGAGAATTTCTCGTTCAATACATCTGTAGCAGCCTTTATGGTGGCACTTAATGAACTGACTTCTCAGAAATCTGTAAATCCGGAAGCCATGCTGATATTTACACGCCTTATTGCACCGTTTGCACCTCACATAGCAGAGGAATTCTGGCATGGACTCGGCAAGGAAGGTTCTGTAGTAGATGCCGAATGGCCCGTGTGGAATGAAGAGTATCTGAAGGAAGATAGCGTTAAGTATCCAGTAAGCTTCAACGGTAAGACACGCTTTATGCTCGAGGTGCCGGCTGATGCTGCTAAAGCAGACGTTGAGGCAGCCGCTCTTGCCTCTCCGGATGCAGAGAAGTGGCTCGGAGGCAAAACTCCCAAGAGAGTAATCGTTGTTCCCGGAAAGATTGTTAACATAGTAATTTAAAATGCCTCAGACCATTACTGATGATTATAACCGGTTCAGACCCCGGACTGTAATCAAGTGATATAAATTATAATAAAACGCACCGTCGGTGCGTTTTTTTTTTATGAAAAATGAGATTCCAAAAATAGTTTTTGCAACAAATAATGCCCATAAGCTTGAGGAGGCTCGGGCTCTTGCCAATGGGAAAATAGAAATACTTTCGCTAAAAGATATCGATTGCCATGACGATATTCCCGAGACTGCCGATACACTCGAAGGGAATGCGCAGATAAAGGCTCGTTGGGTGAAAGAAAAATATGGCTATGACTGCTTTGCGGATGATACCGGACTAATGGTGGATGCTCTCAATGGGGCTCCCGGAGTATTTAGTGCACGTTTTGCCGGCCCGGAAGGGGATGCAAATGCTAATATGGCGTTACTACTTGAAAAGCTTATTGGGAGAGATGATAGGAGTGCACGTTTTGTTACCGTTATCGCCCTCATCATCGGAGATAAGGAGTATGATTTCAAAGGAGAAGTGGAAGGCTCAATTGCTTATGAGCCTCATGGAGACAGTGGCTTCGGATACGATCCGATTTTTATAGCTGAAGAATCGGGCAAGCCATTCGCAGAGATGAGTCAGGAAGCAAAAAATGCCATCTCCCACAGAGGTCGCGCAATGAGAAAACTCATAGATTTTTTGTCGTTAGGGAATTAAAGTTATGAAGTTTTTCAGTTTCCTAATACTAACGTTAATCTTAAGTTTCGGTTTTGCCCATGCTTCTCGTTGGAAAATGCATCCTACATTTGACGGTGAGATAATAAATCTTGTCGAAACTTCGGGCTTTGTCTATTTTACTAGTCGAGCAGTTCCTTCAAGTCCTATGTTTGAGGATGTGCGTTCCATCTTCAGATATGATAAGGAAAACGATGAGATGCAAAGTCTTTCTACAGATAATTTATTGAGCAACAATACCGTCAGCGAAATATCCTATTGTCCGGCGAAAGGATATGTGGCAGTCGTATCTGTAAACCATGATATTGATCTGATTTATGAGAACGATAATGTTGTCAATATTCCGGGTTACCGTCTTGCCTCTCTCTCATATCCTAAGAAAGTAAATTCCATTAGTTTTTCTCCTGCCAATGACAGGATTTATCTTGCAACCGACTTCGGCTATGTGTCGGTAAATGATAAAAAACATGAAATAGCAGAGAGTAGAATTTATGACTCACCCATCTCTTCAGTTGCCCGAGTTGGGAAGTGGCTGTTAATGGTCCATGGGAATGAGTTGATATATTGCGATGCGTCATCACCTCATTTCTCCCTGTCTGATTTTCAGATGGAGGGAACTTATGACTCTCCCGTTGCACTTTATCCATTAGGCGAACAGAAAGCTTTGTTGCTGTCATCCGGAGGTTCTCCCAATTCCATCAGGATAATCAGCACTGACGCTGACGGAATAAGTGTGGGAGATCCTATTTCCGGCAGGTTTTATAATATAGAAAATAACCGTGAGGGACTTGCGGTTGCGTCTGACGGCAAATTATATCAATTTTTGCCTGACGGTACTTATTCAGTGATTAATCTTCCGGCGGATGACACAGGTCTGAAGTCAACTTCCTATAAATTATCCGAACTGTGGCAGGGCACAGCAAGAAAAGGAATCAGGAGCGCAGACATCAAACCGGACGGATTGAGCTTAACAAGAAACTACATGACACCGGATGCTCCCTCCCCCTATGTCTCGACAGAGATGAATATTCATCCTGACTTTGGGCTATTGGTACAGAATTTCGGGTTCGACTATAACCTTCAGAACATACTTCCGGGAGATTTCTTGTTGAGCGGCTACAAAGATGGAGAATGGAGTAATTATGCTCCTGCATATTTGAATCCACTTCAGACAGGAGTCATTAAGAGAGCAAATGGATTTGCCATAGATCCGGATAATCCGGATTATGTCTATGTAAGTTCTACGGAAAACGGGTTTGCGAGATTGAATCTTAGGGATGGTAATGACATATTGCATATGTCGAAAAGGTCAGATCCTTTGAGCGGTCTGCCCGGTTTTGTGGCGTTATTTGAAGACCAGAAAGGCGATAATGCATGGAGTTGCCGGCTTTCCGCACCAAGATTTGATAAATATGGAAATCTGTGGATGATGTATTCGGATTTTGACAACCAGAATCCGGAACGGCTTCATCTGTTGTGCTGGAAGTCGGAGGATAGGAAAAACACTGTTTCGGCATCTGATTTTCGGACTCCTGCATTCATTGAAATAAAGGGTGTAAAACCTACCAATACGGATATGTTGCTGCCATTGCGTCATGGCTTTAATGATAATCTTCTTGTATATTCAACAGGCCATTATGACAATAAATTTGTAGTGATGGATACCGGTGGAGATCCCGAAAGGCTTTCCGAAGGGATGGTAAAAATTGTCAATAACGTCTATGATCAGGATGGAAACAATGTTGAAGTGCATAATGTAAGGACTCTATGGGAGGAACCGTCTACCGGAAATGTCTGGGTAGGACATTCAGGTGGTGTATTCTATTTTAATCCTTCAGATTTTATGAAGGGTAGCGAAAGAGTGACGAGGATTAAGATTTCCCGCAATGACGGAACCAACCTTGCTGATTATCTACTCAACGAGGTGGCTGTAAATGATATCTGTGGTGACTCATCGGGGAGAAAATGGCTTTCGACAGGGGGTGCGGGATTGGTTTGTGTCTCTTCCGATAATCGGGTTATTGCCGAGGAATTGACTTCTGCTACTTGTGATATTCCGGACGATGTAGTATATTGCGCCCAATATATTCCATCTTCCAACTCACTGATGATATCTACAGGAGGAGGTCTGACAGAGTATTTCCTTCAATCTTCGGCAGGAGGATCATCGGAAAGCAGTATCAGGGCTTATCCGAATCCGGTTCGCCCGGAATATGGAGGTTATGTAACCATAGATGGGTTTCCGGCAAGGTCTTTGGTAAAGATCACGAACTCTTCCGGCGCTCTTATTAAGGAACTTATGTCAGAAGGAACCGGAGAAGTGAAATGGGATGTCACAGATTTGCAATTCCGTAAGGTTGGAAGCGGTGTGTATTTTATCCTTGTAACCGGCATGGATGCTGATGAGCCGTTTTCCGGAGTCGGCAAGGTGTTGGTGGTTAACTGAGATCATTAAATTATCGGTTGGCCTTTAAATATGATGAACTCTCTTAGGATTTCTGAAAGTGGTTGAAATTTTAAAAAAGAAAGGACAGGAATCTGGAAATTAATGGGAATCGAATAACAGAAACTATCGAGCATGGGAAAAAATAAATTAAAAAAATTTGCGGACATGGCAGAGTTTGGTTGCGCTCTGCAATATCCGCGTGAGATTCTTCTTTCCGAAGGATTCCCGTATGTCGGGAAATGGAATTCTGATTTTTTTAAATCGGAAGGACCTATAACTCTGGAATTGGGTTGCGGAAAAGGAGAATATACGGTTGCTCTGGCAAAGGCAAACAGTGACCGCAACTACATCGGAGTTGACATTAAGGGAGCAAGGATGTGGAGCGGAGCTAAGGAGGTTGAGGAACAAGGAATAGGGAATGCTGCATTTCTGCGAGCAGAAATTGAAAATATAGATAAGTTTTTCTCACCCGGAGAAGTGGATGAGATCTGGATAACTTTCCCTGATCCTCAGATGCAGAAGACACGTAAACGGTTGACTTCAGTAAGATTCCTTCAGATGTATGGTAAGTTTCTTAAACCGGGTGGCGTTATTAACCTTAAGACAGATTCCCCGTTTCTGTTTGAATACACCAAACGGCTTGCAGAACTGAATAATTTTGAGATCCTGACTATTACTGATGATCTTTACGGAAGCGGGATGGCAGATCCTGTGAGTTCCATCAAAACTTATTATGAGAGCCAATGGCTCTCACGGGGTAAGAAGATAAAGCTAATCACAATGAGGATTTCAGAATTTGGTAATCTTAAGGAGCCGGAAACTTCTGACATAGAAAAGGATGATTACCGTGCTTATGCACGACATACTCCCATGCCTCAGATAGAGGGCTGAATTCAGTAAATAACCTACAAATAATATATTTCAAGAATTTCTATACTTATGACATTATATCCCAATCTTATACTCGATGCCCTGAAGAATGTTAAATATCCGGGCAACGGAAAAAGTCTTGTGGAAAACGAGATGATAGAGGACGATATCCGAATTGACGGTAATAAGGTGTCTTTTTCTATAATTTTCGATAAACCGACCGATCCTTTTGTAAAGAGTGTGATACGTTCTGCAGAGGCAGCAATCAAGGCTTATATCTCTCCGGATGTTGAGATAAAAGATAATATTGCTGTCAAATTCAGGAAGCCTATTGTGGAAAAGCCGGTCAACCCACTCCCTGGGGTAAAGAATATAATTGGTATTTCCTCCGGTAAGGGTGGAGTAGGTAAATCCACAGTGGCAGCTAATGTTGCCATTGCCCTTGCAGCAAAGGGTTATAGAGTTGGGTTGCTGGATGCAGATATCTTCGGACCTTCTGTTCCAAAAATGTTTGGCGTGGAGGGGGAACAACTCTATATGATCAATATGGAGGGTCGTGACTGGATAGAGCCTGTTGAGAAATATGGTGTCAAGATGCTCAGTATAGGATTCGTTGTTGATAAAGACAGTGCAGTTCTTTGGCGTGGAGGTATGGCGAGCAATGCTCTCAAACAGCTTATTACTGACGCATGGTGGGGAGATCTTGATTATTTCCTGATTGATATGCCTCCCGGCACAAGTGACATACATCTGACATTGGTACAGACTTTACCTATAACAGGTGTGGTGGTAGTGTCTACTCCGCAAGGTGTAGCGCTTGCCGACGCAAGAAAAGGGATTGCCATGTTCAGAGGGGATAAAGTTAATGTGCCAATTCTGGGAATAGTGGAAAATATGGCTTGGTTTACCCCGGCTCCCCATCCTGAAGAGAAATATTACATCTTCGGTAATGGTGGTGCCGTGGAGCTTGCGGATGAATTGGGTGTGAAATTACTTGCTCAGATACCATTGGTAGCAGATATCTGTTCGGATGCAGACTGCGGATCGCCCACTTCTACTCTTATGCTTCCACCGGAGGATGGTGGTGCCGCGAAGCCGAATCCCGAGACCAAAGCATTCTCCGATCTTGCCGATGCAATAGTAAAGGCTGTTGACGAACGTAATACCACGCTACCGCCGACAACAAAAGTAGAGACCCATTGATAAGGGTTTCTACAAATGCTTTTGGAAGGATAATAAAAGCGGGAAAAATTTTGTTGTTAACAAATATTTGTATATTTTTGCGCGTATAAGTAGTTTAATATTTTTTCTTATTCAAAATACAGTTATCTTATTTTGATCTTCTTTGGTTGAACCCGGTACATCCCCGGCACTCAAACTTATTTATAAGAAGAATTTATCAACAATAAGATTGATAGGGAAAAAGGAAATTTCCATGACCCTTTCATGGAATAAGACTATTTGGCGAATTTTTTTGAATCACAATATTATAACACCTTCTTCAAAAATTTAGACCATGGCTAATCAAAATTTCATTCCTGAGCCTCCGCAGATCAAACCGGGTAACAATCTGGTGTTTGCTATCCTGACAACCCTTTTCTGTTTTCTTCCTACCGGAATCGTGGCAATCATCTATGCTACAAGAGTAGATAAATTTTGGGCTTTAGGAGATCAGGCAGCAGCCTATGAGGCTTCGAGAAAGGCTAAAAACTGGTCTGTTATATCTGCTGCTGTAGGAGCATTGGTAATAATTGTATACGTAATTCTCATCGTTGCCGGATTTGCTGCGGTTGGTCAGCAATAATCACCCGACTACCGATGTCTATTGCAATCAATGCCACAAAAACGAGTACAGACAAAACAAAAATGGATCACCGTCGCAATATTGGCAACGGTGATCTTTCTCTTATATATTTATGGAAGTTTCGATCCTACGGATGCTGAAATAGGGAAGTATTTTCCAAAGTGTCCGGTAAAGTTATTGACCGGGCTTCAGTGTCCCGGCTGTGGAATACAGCGTGCAGTACATGAGTTGCTTCATGGCAATTTTATAGGAGCCTTGTCTCAAAACTGGTTTCTAATATTTTCCTTAGGCTATTTGCTTGCTTTATTTATCACGCAATTTTTATCGGAAGGCTCTCCTGTAAGAAAATTTTTCTGGGGAGAGGCAGGAGGTATAATATATGTTAGTCTTTATTGTGTCTGGTTTATAGTCAGGAATCTCCTCGGTATATAAAATATATCTTATATTGAAAGAGATATAGTATCGGATGACTCAGCTTCGAAGGGAAAATTAACTTTAACTATTTTATAAGAAGACTCCATCCCGCGAATTCACAAATGGAATTAAGTGGATGGAGCCTCTGTATTTTGAATTGTGTGAACAATTGTGGTTAGGTGAAAGTATAATTCT
>CAZXHO010000081.1:0-8720 GCA_964640365.1 uncultured Sangeribacter sp.
ATAACCTCTTTGACATCTTTGATGCCATACTGAGCCAAATCTATCTGTGCCATAATTGAATTTAATATTAAGAGTTTTGAAAATTGTCGTAATTCTTTGGGTTTTGCAATTCATCGTCAGCCTTTATACTCCTCTCAGAGGGGCTGACGCCTTTGCGTACGAAATTTAGGCTTTCAGTCATTATAACAATCAAAGCCTACTTTCCACCGCAAAATTAACTATTTTATTTGATATTTACCGACTAATTGCAGAAAAATTTCAGTATTTAATGTTAATTTGTGTGAATAGAGTTTGCAAATTCCGCTAAAATATTCACTTTCACAACCCTTTGCTTCCATATCGCCAATTCCCACTCCATCCCCAGAAAGCTTATTCAATATGTTACATTGTCCAAGTTTATACACTTTTAAACTCCTTAGCTTAAATAGGTATGCAATAATATGAGCCGATGAAAAGTGAAGATAAAACCAATAATGCCGGAGAAGAAGTTATAACAAATGAAGTAATACTTGCCTGTCCACTTATTAATTTGTATATTCAAATTGTCACCAAAATCTTTGATTTCTTTTATAAAAAAATAATCTCACGTCCATCGTGAGATTATTTTTGAGAAAGAAAGTAACAAATTGATATATAATTATATATCAATTTTAAGATTATATATTGTCACGTGTGAATTTTACGTTAATATCAGGTTTGAAATATTCATTTTGGATTTTGATTTCTGCGGTTGTCCCAGGCTCTACAGAGGCTATCGTTGTAAAGCGACAACGTATGGTATGTGTCGGATTGTTGTTTTCATTTTCAGTGTCATAGCCATATATATATTCGGTATATGATACCTTTTTTATATATGAAATAGCTATTTTATTTTTATCAAAGAGCGATGGCCCGGTTGTCACTACAAGCGTTCCTTCCTTGTTATTTTCAATCCATTGATTCCTTGATTCAATCTGGAAATTAAGAGGGAACATACTTTCAGGCAGCCCGTCAGGTAAATTAAAATAGATAGTCAAATCCTGTCCTGCTTCGCAGCTTACTGGTTTTGGCGTAGGATCCTGAGTATCGTACATATCAGCATCTCCCGGTGCTACAGTTACATATAGTTTTTCTCCTGTCGCAGGATTTATGACAGGGTTATCGTCGCTATCTACAATTGGAGCATAGCGCCAGGGGCTACGTAGTAGCAGATTTATGGTTCTTCCAAGACCCTCCGGATCCACAATAATAAAGCTCTGTGTCTTCACAATAGTTGTTGGCTTTTGGGGGGTTATGAATATACTCATCCAATTTTCCCATTCACCGGCTGTATTTTTTATCTTTACCACTTTTTTTTCTGTCCAACTTTTTATAACAGGACCTTGCTCAATTATCACATATGGGATTTCATTTTTCTCACTTTGAATACCTGTTATATCCTGAACATAGCGGAATAATATTTCCACCGGCGTGCTATCATTGACAATAACATGATCAGTGTCATTGACAAACAATAGATTTCTACCATTAGAGATATTGAGCATTCCGGAAGTTTCTGTCGAAAAACTGATATTATTGAAAGGAGCCTGACTTATAGCTTCATTTATAGTCGCTGCTCCTTCAGTCTCAACTGAAGTAATTATTATCCTGTAGTGGATATTTCGGATTATGTTATAACAATTAAACTTTTGATATTTTTCGCCATCGGCTGTAGTCATTTCTTCAACGCTTCCAATATCAAGTTTATAATACCAAGGTTTTGTTTCCGTGCCGCCTCCTTCAAGTTTACGAGTGAACTCACCGTGAACAATAACATAGCTGCGCATGGATTCTTCATAAGGATGTTCATAAATTTCCACAGCATCTGTGTTAGTCATAAAGTTGTAATGGTCTTTAGATTTTTCATCCCAAACAGATAATGCATCCTCTTCAGTGTTGAAGAATTCAGCTTCTCCAGCAAGAATACCCGTATAAGTTAAATTGGGATATGCTTTCATGGATTTATCAGAAGTGAGAAGTTCCGGAACGTCAAGATCTTGTCGATCCCATGGTGCAACTGTTCCGGCTGTAGGGGCATTTACCACCTCGAACCCGAGCAGATTAAAATTTGTGACACTCTGAGCGATCTCAACGGAGATTTTTGCTATATTGCGGATCAGTGGAATTTGAGTCATTTTCTCCTCCACTGTTTCGAGTAATTCATATTCCTCGTCATTGCCGGTTGTTTTCACATATCCATTCTCAAATTTCACTTCACCCCAGTAGGCTGGCTTGAAATTTCGTATCGGATCTCCGTTGGTCATGTCACTTGCACGTCGGTTAAACATCATTATCCCTCCGTTATCAGATTCCTCAAATCCCTCTACGGCAAGTAATGGGAGTACAGAAGCAATTGAACCGCCTTCAACATACAATTCCTTATCAGCAAGCATAAGATGGAGAACCTTCGGTTTTGCAGATGCTTTTAAAGTAACAGAGAACTTTATTTCTCCGTCTGCCTCTGCATTTTCAGGATCAGTAAGAGTGGCGTAATATATATTAGTCAGAAAAGAGTATTCAGGAGTTTTTCCGAGGTCAAACTCAAAAATAGTAAGGTGCATGTTTCTTGAGTCTCCCATGCTCAAATCTCTCGATCCAAGGCCACGGGAACGTGCAACCAATTCCGGCATATTAGGAATGGATAGGGAGCCACTGACTACGAATGTTTCCCCAACAATTTTAGCAGTGGAAGGCTCTTCAAATTGTGAGTCAGTGCAAGCTTGCAATCCTAAGATTAGAACAGCCACTACAATACATTTGAGTATAGAATAAAGTTTCATATTCATTGGTTTCATTCATCAGTTTGATCGAGAAGGCTTATCTCCTAAAGTATATATATAAGCGCCCGTTTCATTAGGTTCGAGTACATAGTTTTCCTCATGCTCCCAATACCATTCATCGTATACAGGACGAACATTAGCCATGGCAACTATTGTTTGGTTCCATTTAGTTCCTGTCCATTCAACGTTTATATCTAATTCTGTAGGCTTTTCAGAAAGAGTTCCATTTGCGTTAACATAAAAAGCACCTTGGGCTGTAAGATAATAATAACCTGTTTTAAATAACTCCGGTATTTTTTTTTGTGCTGACAACTTTACAATAAACTCCACTTCTCCTTTAGTAGGAAGTCGCCATCTTCCTGCAGGATATCCCTGTTCTTGATAGGTAGCAGCACGTCTGCGGCCGATACTCCGATCAATAATCATATTTTGTCTACGAACAAAACCATAAGCTGAAGATACCCGGAGCTTGGGAGCAACGATCATCTCCGCCTCACTATCTTCTCGAGTAGGATAATAATATCGTAGCCTTCTGCCACCGGCTTCATCCTCATAGAGAGCTTGTGCGGGTTCACACCACTCCAGAGCCTCTTCTTCGGATGGTGTGAGAAGAGGAGTATTGCCGGATAAATCGTTATTTATGTAGCTTGCACGTGGATTGCCTATTATATACTTACTATCATTTTCTGAAAGTTGTGTTATATTTATAACATACATATTGGGATTTGATACACCATCCGCCTCAGATCCTTTATATGGTCTGAGACCACCAAGTCCCAATGTATTATAGTCTATATAAATTTTTTTTGCAGCATCTGCTCCGATTTCACTTTTTTTGAGATTTGAATCCCAATCTTCGGCATCACCGTACCATGTAATATCTGCATTACGCCA
Source organism: uncultured Sangeribacter sp. (assembly GCA_964640365.1). Classification (GTDB taxonomy): domain Bacteria; phylum Bacteroidota; class Bacteroidia; order Bacteroidales; family Muribaculaceae; genus Lepagella. Next base: position 3,693 of record CAZXHO010000081.1, read on the forward strand.
TACGATTTTTCCTCCAACTGTCATTTTCTTCGGATTCAAATAAGTATACCCGTATTGTAATTCCGCCGGTTGTTGAAGTGGCGTTTGGGGATTATCCTTATCATAATAATAGCCTTCAGAATCATAAGATAAATATTTTCCTCCTGTGTTTTTATTCGCTTCAATGTACATTCCAGGATATTGAGTAATATTTATAGTATGAGTGAAAAGAGTATTATCAGAATGCCTTATCGTAACTTGAAATTTATAAGGGAAATATGCTGTTTGTGGTGTATAATAACCAGATGCTCCAGTATACATTTCATTATCAGGAAGAGGATAGACATTTCTTTCAGGATAAGCATATCGATCTATCTTTCCTACTTGATCATCAATTGATTCAGATTGTTCTATCAAGGATACCGGGTTTCCTGATTTATCTAATGGTACCCACATTATCATAGGGTGTATGATTTGTAGGGTCATTACATTAGTAATCGGATCTCGTATTATTGAATATCTGCAGATTGTGTCCCCTACTTCACCTTCTTCCAAAGGATAAGGAAACGTTGAACGATCTATTATTTCTTTATTCATTTCGATTGTCTGAACTTCTCCTGATCCATTGGCGGGATAGTTAAATCGCTCATACGACATAGTTAATTTCTCAATTATCACCGGATGGGAGGTATAGAATGGGATTGAAATCACACTGTCGTTATTGATGATATATTTATCCGGACTCACAACCAGGTAGCGATTCTCCGGAATTGAGACATTAATACCGAAATCATTCCATTCAACAATATTATATGAAGCTTCTACTTTGAGAGGAACTTCACGTGTCAGACTTCCTAACATTCCTACATTAAGATTGATGGTATACGAATGATTGCGTGAAAGAGAGGTTGCATATTCAGATGTTACAGGCACTTGGTAGTAAAATGTAGACATCGTTTTCTCACCTTCCGTTCCTTCTTTTTGCCATGTTACAATCAATGTCAGAGAAGTTTTAATGGTTTCCTCCACACTTTCTGTCCACCAGTTTGGATAAGAATAGAAAGGTACGTCCATTATCATTATATCAGGATACTTTGCGTTTTCTTCCCATCCAATTTCAGTAGGAGTCAAGGTAGAAGGAATCATAATACGACAGCTTCCCTTATTATCCCCTTCGTTAACGTCTTTCAGATTGCTACTATAATAATCACTTTCTGAATCGGGTCGCCATGACTCATATACCGGCTGATCATCAATACCACCACCGCCTCCGCTCAATACAGGCTTTGATTCCGGTACTGACACAGCATTAGTTACTCCATTATTGATAAGTACGGTGACAGGCGATGTATTTGAATTTAGCACCGGAGTCCAAGTTTCCTCAACTCCATTTTCATTGGTGACGGTTATTTTTTTGGGAAAACCTACATTCAAACGTATTTTAGCAGCTGCACGTATCAGTTTTGTTTCTCCCCTTGCTTTTCCTTCCTTATCAGCTCCCTTCGGTGCTGTATAGGTTAATATATTTATATATTCACCGGTTATATCATCTTTTTCTTGAGATGCCATAACAAAAGAGGGTTGAACTTGTTCTTCTGCGAAGTCAGATTCAACTCGGAGTTCCTTCATCTCAGTTATAGTGGGGTTATCAGGAAGATCTGTGGCATCCGGGATATTGGCTATGATGAAAAACTTACATTTAGCCCCGTCCTTACCGTTGTCGAACAGCCTCATGGTAAGGTCATAGGTAAGAGGTATCGTTACCGTATAGGTGTTAGACACGCTTAGGTCTGTGCGTGATATCAGCTTCACTGCTGGCGTGTTCTCGTCGGCATCATTTTCATATAGTCCGATATAAAGATTTGTGATCTTGAACTCGGAGTTATCAGACGCCTCTGAGCGCGACATTTCAAGATTTTTGAGATGTATGGTAATTGCTCCCGGAGCATCGGGTTGCAGCTCATTTGGTAATTTGAAAGATTCGCTACAGGCGGCTGATACCAAAAGAGCCGCGATTGCTATAATGAGGCGTAATACGTTGCTAAGCATCAGAGATTTATTTTAATTGTATTGTTATTGAGGATTTTGAACAATAAGGTAATTGCCGAAACCGCTCGGCATCTCCAATACCGTGCCATTGGCAAGCTTGACTACAATTTGAAGCCGAGCTATATTTGGTTGATCGGTTGCAGTGTATTGTCGGCTGACGATCAATAATTGACCTCCGCCTGGAATTTCTCCCGACATAGTAGGAAACATTTCATCACCCCCATAATCTGTGAATGTTATCACCGGCTCCCCTTGTATTGGTAGCAACGTGGCTGTCCATGTTGCACCCATGGGTGTTAAAAATTCAAAAAATGCCATAAGAGGTGGGTATTCAATATAGCCATCCGGATTTAAAACATTAGGCTTAAGTACTATAACAGTTTCTTCATCCATCGGGGTTTTTGATTCATAAGTAGAGGGCTCCCAATAGATGGGCTCAGACATGGTGACGGTGTTCGAATATTCTATGTAAAGAGGATCTACTTCGTTCCATTCCTCAACTGTGACTGAGATTTCAGCTTCATCATCACTAATATTGTCAACCGAGAGGGTGTAGATATGATTACGGAGGATATTATCTCCAAATTCAAACATTTTTCCGGCGTACCCGGTCAATGGGACTTGGTATACTTGATCCTGTGAGTCAGGGTCAGAGCTAAAATCGACAAGAATCTTGAACTTTAGATTCTCAATTATCCCCTGTTCCGGAATATAACCGAAAAACTCATTTCCTTGGTTTCCTAAAGTAAAAGCATTTCGGTTTGTTTCCTCCTCTTCAACAAGATATGGAATCTCAACTTGATAACCATTTGGATAGGTGGCAGCATTATAAGGCAATATATATCCTGAACCTAAGGTGAATATTTCCACTACGTCTACTTTGGGATATCCTGATTCATTTTGTTTAGGAATATTGTCTATAACCTTAATTTTTGCAACAGAACGTAATAAGGAGATAGAACCCCCTTCAATTGGTAAATTCGGACCGGATTTATATAACTGGTCTCTTGTAACTTCAATTGTATTTACCCCAAACATTGGAATCTTAGGGTTGGGTCTCGTACCCCCTGTACCGGAATAAATATATTCGAATATGTTATAAGTCCAACCTGAAGCTGCGGAGATTAAATTTTCGTAGGTGTTATAGTTCTCAGAGCTGAGAGCTTTGTATTGTTGTTTTGTATTAGCAAAAGTTACGATTTTGAGTTTTAAATTAGTCACCGAAGCCGGCACTATCTTTTCAAAATCTTCCTTGGGCATTGATACTCTTAGTGTGTAATTACCCCCTCCTACTGAGAGGTTTGTATATGGGTCGGTAACTTCTGAAAGGTTATCAACTTTCAGAAGGAATCTATTGGTTCCGTCAGAGAATACGGCATAAATATAGAAAGCGAAGTCATCTGCATAGATGCGATCTTCAAACTCCGGCCACTCGCTGCCTATTTCATCATGATTGGCTTCATCCGTGCGGGAAAGATTGGATTTATGAGCCATCAATTTGAATGACAGATTAATGTATCCGGATTCAGATAAATCAGGATATTCCTTATCCCCACGCTCCGTTGAGGAACATGCAGAAAGCAAGATGGTTAGAATTATTGTGATTAAATAATATTTCATCCGGGTTAGTTCTGGTAGGATTAATGCAGATTATACGTTTTCATGCTGTGGCGGAACAACAGCCCAGCTGTTGATGTAGATGCCTCCCGCCATATACCAGTTGTTACTGTCATCGATAAAGAATACTATCGAATAGTCATCCTGACGGTCGAGATATTCCTGATTGGTTAGCGGACTGCCGTCCGGGTTCTCATAATGACCCTGAACCATTAGGAAATATTCAATTATGGGAATTTCGATTATTGACTTTTTGTCTGAATTGCGACGGACCGTGAGGGTTGCTTTCTCATTTTCGATAAGACGGCTCGATGAAAGCTCATATACGATTCCGGAGATTATGCCCTTTCCGCTCTGCTGCAAGTCATTAACCGTTACCTGACCTAATTTTTGTCCCCACGGGCTGTAGGTGACGACAGGATTATCCGCCAACAGTTGATTGTCCCATCCAAGCCAAGCATTGGCAATTGTTATTTCAACATCAAATTCATCCTCTCCCAATGGTTCGCCGTTGTAGCGTTGAAGGAGCACACGGATGTTGTTGGTGTCCTTCATAAGAGGAATTGTCACGGTTTTTAAAGATGGCTCCGTAGGATTGACTGTAAACACCTGATGCAACATCTTGCCATGGAAAAGTGAGGGGAGCATTGAACGGCTCACGTTCTTTCCTGCTTCTTCCAGAGTCTTGAGTTTTATCTCAAGTTCCTCTTTTGAAGCCGGTTTGTAGGTGGCAAGATCAAAATCATCGTTTCCTTCCAGTCCACACCACGAAATGAAGTCGTAGGTTCCCTCTCCAAGCGGAGTCTCGAACGAAAAATCCTTCTCCTTCAGGATGTCGCCTGATGCCGAATCGCTCCATACGAGCGCTCCGTTGGCATCAAATGCCCAAACATTAACCGACTTAACCGCATGCCGGAAAGCATCGGCAAAATTCAGGTTGTAGTCATAGACAAAGCGCACGCTCAGGGCTGCCGGACATTCCGGAAGATCATCGTTGATGAGCGAGCATCCTGCAAAAGCTATGAGAGAGCCTAAGGCTAAAGCAGACTTTTTGAGCTTGGTGTTGATATCCTTAAAAAACATGGCAATTTTAATTAAAAATGACCGGAGGGAGGGCTGCTCCCTCCGGTATTCTTCTCAGATAAGAGAAATATGGATTTACGGCATTGTAGCCGTGTAGATGCGTCGGGTTATAAAACCGTAGACTGAGTGGGTACTACTGCCCATTTCAGAATGTTGACGCTGTAAGCGATATAGTAGCGGTTTTCTTCAGCCGGCGGAACGATTGGATTACCGGGGTCACCAATACCTGTGCCAAGACCGGTGATTGCGGTTACATCAATAGCATAGCTATGATTACGTACAACTCCAAAGTCACCTACA
>CAZXHO010000082.1:0-8703 GCA_964640365.1 uncultured Sangeribacter sp.
GATTCAAATGGCAGACAAAAATAATCTGATCGTCTATTGCGAATACGAAGACGGCAAAGTTGCTGATGTGAGTCTGGAGCTTCTCACAAAGGGGCGTCAGCTCGCCAATAAGCTCGGGATTAAACTCGAGGCAGTTGTTGCAGGCGACAACCTTAAAGATATCGAAAAACAGATTTTACCATATGGTGTGGACACAGTTTACAAATTTGAGGATTCACGCCTGTATCCTTATACTTCTCTCCCCCACTCTTCCATTCTGATAAACCTCTTCAAAGAGATACAGCCGCGTATTGCTTTCATGGGGGCAACCTCAATTGGCCGTGACCTTGGTCCACGCGTTTCCTCAGCTCTTCACAGTGGTCTTACAGCTGACTGCACATCTCTTGAAATCGGTGATTATACAGATGTTAAGACCGGCAAGGAATATAAAGATCTTTTATATCAGATCCGTCCTGCTTTCGGTGGTAACATCGTTGCTACAATCGTAAATCCGGAATGTCGTCCTCAGATGGCAACCGTGCGAGAAGGCGTTATGAAAAAAGAGGCAATCGACTCAAATTATAAGGGTGAGGTTGTCGATAAGGAAGTAAACAAATACACAAGTCCTGAAGATTTCGTAGTGGAGATCATCGATCGCCACGTAGAGAAATCGAAGGTTAATCTCAAAGGTAGCCCAATAATTGTAGCCGGAGGATATGGTGTAGGAAGCAAAGAGAATTTCGATCTCTTATACAAGCTTGCTGATACTCTGGGTGCAGAAGTCGGAGCAAGCCGCGCAGCGGTAGATGCAGGATGGGCTGACCATGACCGTCAGATCGGTCAGACCGGTGTTACAGTACGCCCGAAGCTCTACATTGCATGTGGTATTTCAGGACAAATTCAGCATATCGCCGGTATGCAGGATGCCTCAATCATCATCTCTGTAAATTCTGATCCCGACGCTCCAATCAATACAATTGCAGACTATGTGATTACGGGAAAGATTGAAGATGTTCTTCCCAAACTTATCAAGTATTACAAAAAGAATTCAAAATAATGGCAAATTTCTATAATGACAACGACTCTCTAAAGCACCATCTCAACCATCCTATGATGGCTAAGATTGTGGATCTAAAGGAGAGGAACTTTGCGGATGCTGACAAGTATGATTATGCACCGCAAAATTTCGAAGACGCCATGGACAGCTATGACCGCGTTCTTGAAATAGTAGGTGATATCTGTGCAAATGTAATAGCAGAAAATGCTGAAGAAGTGGATCACGAAGGTCCGGTTGTAAAAAATGGACATGTGGACTATGCTTCCGGTACTGCCCGCAATCTTGATGCTTGCCGTAAGGCAGGATTAATGGGCATGTCAATGCCTCGCCGTCTCGGTGGTCTTAATTTCCCGATCACTCCCTATATCATGGCAGCCGACATGGTTAGCCGTGCGGATGCCGGTTTTGAAAATCTTTGGGGACTTCAGGACTGTGCTGAAACTATATATGAATTTGCCAGCGATGAGCAGAAACAGAAATATATTCCGAGGGTTTGTGAGGGCGAAACCATGTCTATGGACCTTACAGAACCTGATGCCGGTTCCGACCTGCAGTCTGTCATGCTTAAGGCTACTAAGAAAGAAGATGGCTCTTGGGTACTCAATGGAGTGAAACGTTTCATCACAAATGGTGACAGCGATATTCACCTTGTGCTCGCTCGCTCTGAAGAGGGTTCAAAAGATGGCAGAGGTCTTTCAATGTTTATCTATGACAAACGTAATGGTGGAGTAACAGTTCGCCGTATCGAAAACAAAATGGGTATCAAGGGTAGCCCTACCTGCGAACTCGTTTACAAAGATGCTCCCGCTGAACTCGTGGGCAGCACACGCCTCGGACTCATCAAATATGTTATGGCGCTCATGAACGGTGCCCGTCTTGGTATTGCTGCTCAGTCAGTTGGTATTAGTGAAGCTGCTTACCGTGAGGCTCTCCAATATGCAAAGGAGCGTACTCAGTTCGGTAAGGCTATTATTAATTTCCCTGCAGTAGCAGAAATTCTTTCACTCATGAAAGCTAAACTTGATGCTTCCCGCGCACTTCTTTATGCATGCTCACGCTTCGTGGATATGTATAAGGTATATGATGACATTGCAAAGGAACGTCCCCTCACTGTAGATGAGAAAAAGGAGCAGAAATACTATAGCCGTCTTGCTGATGCGTTCACTCCTCTTGCTAAGGGAATGACTTCAGAATTCTGTAATCAGAACACATATGACTGTATTCAGATTCATGGCGGTTCAGGTTTCATGAAGGATTATGCTTGCGAACGCCTTTACAGAGATGCTCGCATCACATCTATTTATGAAGGAACAACCCAGTTACAGGTTGTAGCTGCTATCCGCCACGTCACTACCGGAACTTATCTGAATAAGATTAAAGAATTCGAAGCGGAACAGGTAAAACCTGAAGATGAGGCAATCAAGAATACTCTGGTATTCATGACTCAGCAGTATGCAAATGCAGTGCAGGCGGTAATGGGAGTAGATGATACCAAATTCCATGATTTCATGGCACGACGCCTCGTAGAAATGGCAGGTCACATTATTATGGGTTATCTTCTACTTGAAGACACTCAGAGAAATGAAGATTTCCGCAAATCTCTTGTGGTTTACGTGAAATACGGGCAAGCTGAAGTTGAGCGCCATGCTTCATTTATCGGTAACTTCCGTCCTGAGCAGATCAAGGATTATCTTTACGAAAACGCTTAACACACGTTACATATATCGAAATAGCCTGCTCTCAGAGTGGGCTATTTTAGTATATTCTATCAATAAAACGCTTCCACAATTAATTGCTCAGAATAGCAATTAATTGTGGAAGCGTTTTATTAGTCGAAAGTAGTGAAATATTTATAATTTGAATCCGATGTATATCTTACATCATTAATGAAGCACTGCAAAGCAATACGAAGATAATTGTGATCAAACCTGTCCAGATTACGGAATCAATCGGGCGATAATAGAATGTCATTCTATTGAGTGTGCCTTTTCTTGGACGGTCCCCATTATTAACAGGCTGAACTCTATATCCACCAAATCGAGAGATACAGAATTTTCCGAGGATATAGAATATTGCCCCACAGAAACACCCTATCACTATACCGGCCAACAAATCACCGGGGTAGTGAACACCAAGATAGATTCTTGAATAGCAATTTAAAACAGCCCAGAGAATGATAAAGATAGTATATCTCCACTTATAAAACCACAGTCCTGTCAATGTGGCAAGCGCAAATGTATTGGCAGCATGACATGAAGGAAAACCATACCTCCCTCCTCTATATCCATCAACAATATGCACTATATCTGCCACAGGACTATCAGGATGAGACGGGCGTAACCTTTCGAACATGGGTCTTAATACGGAAGCAGTGAGCTGATCTGCGGCAGCGACGGCTAAAATAATCATAACCGTCATAACAACAGTAGACACAAATCCGAAATTTTTATACATGGCAATTAGAAGGGCCATGTACATTATTACCCATATAATCCTACTGGTCAGCATCTTCATTGCTACATCCCAATAAAGCGCATGAAAAGAATTTAGCCAAATGAAAATCTCTGAGTCAAGGTTAATCAGATAGTCGCTCATCACATTGTTTAATATTACATTATTATTAGACTATATATACTATAATTGCCTACCATATATATCATCTATTCACAAAATTAATAAAAATATCATATATATTGTTCTTTTTCTCTTAAAATATTCATAAAACTAATTCCCGGATATCACCAAGTTTATATTGATGGTGATATTCGGGAATTATATTACTGAGTAATAATTATTTATTCTCTCAAGATTATTTTTTCTTATTACCTTTCTTCTTTTTATCTTTTTCGCTATTCATTTTCTTTATCTGGTCTTCTGTGAGAAACATTCCTTCTCTTGATAAAAGATTATCAAGATTTGCTACGCCCAATGCACCTAATGCAATTGCAACCGAAGTATATTCCTGATATTCCGGAATATGTTTGGTATACAAATCGCGTTCAGTATGCCAGATTTCACCATAATTAAAATCATAACCTTTGAAATCCTGTTCTCTGAAACCATATGTTGGTACACCTTCGATCTCAAATACAGTAGCATCCGTACCACCTGTTTTGGTAGGTTTAACCTTAGGATTGACAACCGTAACCTCAAAAGGATATTCATCATTTATTCGGTTTATCGGCTCTGTTGCAATCAGAATGTCTTCTTTCATTGCTGCCGGTACCCTCATTCCAACCGGAGGTGTGGGACCACCGTCTCTGTTGAATAACATAGAGATCTTGTTTAACTCATCTTTATGATCCTTGACATAGGATTTAGCTCCTAAAAGACCAAATTCCTCTCCGGCAAATGCGATGAAACGAATAGTTCTTCTGGGTTTTGCACCGGATTCAGCGAGAAGCCTTGCAGCCTCAAGCATTGGTCCAATACCTGTTCCGCAGTCAATACCTCCTGTGGCAACATCATAGGCATCGAGATGACCACTTACCAATACATATTCATCGGGAAATTCTGTTCCGGGAATTTCGGCTATTACATTATGGTATTTGATTGGTCCTAACTTAAAGAAGTTTCTTATATCAAACTCGAGTTCTATATCCCGGCGTTCTTTAGCCATCTGTTCAATCACTGCAAACTGATGTTCATCGAGCAATATTTCCGGTTGAGTAGGCAGACTGTCGAAAGTAGTATTGGGATCATTTACCAAAGGACGGTCATATAGAGCGCGGATAGGTAATTTTGCACTTTGAATGAAACCCAAAACTCCTGCATCGCACATCTCTTTATAGAACAAAGCCTTCTCATTTTTAAGAGGCAACATCTCATTTTTTGCCCCATTTTCCCAATTGTCACGCATCAAAGAATCGTTTTTCAATGATATCAGACGATTCTCCTCTTTTACTGCGTTTCGTATTGAATCTCCTTTAGCTGTCTTGTCAATAGGGAAACCTGTACTTGTGCCGGAAATTAGTACCCAGGCACCTTTGAGTCTATGTTTCATCCTATTGAATTGGTCAAGGCTTTTGGGTTCTATTAACACATGACCTTTTTGTACCCCATGCGTGCCGGAGGTATAAGAAGGAGTTGCAAAATGCAAAGTCATACCCTCTTCGCCGGCATGTAGCTTGCCGAACCATGGTCCACGGTTAAAACCGACCGGAACTTCGCCGGCCTCTTCTTTCCATGCCTTAATTCCTAATTTTCCATACTCTCTAATTAACCAGTCAGACGCATTTTCATACGCATCCGAACCAATTAATCTACCTCCAAACCTATTGTTCAAAATGTCAAGATGATGCATGACCTTATTGTCATTTGTACCCATCTCGATAATTTTATTCACGACTTCATCATTTGTGGAAGTGGTCTGAGCGGCTCCCGTCATGATGAAACCAACTGAAAGAAGACTCAATAAAAACCTATAATTCATTATATCGTAAAAACTTATGGTTAGTAACTTTCTATGATAAGAAGCAAAAGAAAAGCCTCTAATAGGCTAACTTTCAATTTTATGGATAGTGTTACAAAAATAATAAAATGATTTGACATGTACAAGAAGTAATTTACAATATTCTGATTACAAGCAATTTTATAAATTGATTATTAGTGAAATGAAGAATAATAGCATAACCAATTATATGAAATAAGCCCTTAATCTATTAAGGGCTTATTTCATATAATTGGAGAATACTGTTTTTATGCTGATCTTTTCGGCAAAGTCAGATAAAGCATAAGCCATCCAAGAAAACCGGCAAGGAAAGATCCTATAAGTATACCGAGCTTTGCGTTGTTAAGAATCTGAGACATATAGGGATCTCCGGTGGCAAAAGAAAGATTGGCAATAAATAGAGAAACAGTAAAACCAATTCCTCCAAGCATCGATACGGCTGCCAATTGTTTAAAATTAGTCTCCTCCGGCATTGGTGCCCATTTAAGTTTGATGCATAACCATGTAAATATAAAAATACCGGCAAATTTTCCTACCACCAGTCCCACTATGATAGCCGGTGCTACCCCATGGAATAAGGCTGACAAATGAAGATCACCAAAGAATATTCCGGCATTGGCAAATGCAAAAAGAGGAACTATAAGATAGTTGACAACCGGGTGAAGAGAATCCTCCATATCCTGAAGTGGAGATATGACTTTATCTGAAGCGGATTCTATTTCTTTCAACCAGTTCATCTGATCCTTAGTAAGGATAGTTCTGGAAGTTAGCTTTTCCTCATCTTCCTGCGTGAAATATCCGATATTCTTTCTAATTGTCTTTACATATTTCTTTGGAGCATATACCGGTTTTGCTGGAACACAGAAGGCTATAAGAACTCCCGCAATCGTAGGATGAATTCCCGCATTTAGGAAAAGGAACCATATGAAAGCTCCTATACCAAGATAGAACATTTTGCTCTGAATGGAAAATCTTCCACCCAATGCTAAGACAGCAAGCAAAATCCCTGCTGCCAAGAGCATCCAATAGTTGATATGGGTACTATAGAATATTGCAATCACCAGAATTCCTCCAATATCGTCTACTACGGCAAGCGTGGTCAGGAAGATTTTCAAACTTATCGGCACCCTGTTTCCCAACATGGCAAGCACTCCTAAGGAAAAAGCAATATCCGTAGCCATCGGAATAGCAGCCCCTCCTATATAGTCAGAATCATGCCCCATTAAGAAGAATATGGCAACCGGAACTATCATTCCGCCTATAGCTGCTACTATAGGCAACAGTGCCTGTCGGAAAGAAGATAATTCACCAACAAGAATTTCCCTTTTTATTTCCAGACCAACCGAAAAGAAAAAAACTGCCATCAATGCATCATTAATGAATGCCATGATACTCATGGGTTGCCCGTGATGACTGAAGAGATTGAAGCTGCCAACCTGTAAAGCCAATTCATGTGTCCACAAAGAATTATAGAAATCATGGAGGAATGGCAAATTTACAACCAACAATGCAAGAGCTGTGGCAATGAGCAAAACATTGCCACCATTGGTAAGGTTCTGGATGGTTTTTCTTGCTGTATAAAATACGTTTGCCATATGTGAAGAGATTTATTTGTAAAAGAGTAATAAAAAGGACACACTAAAAACCTAAAGCAGAAGAGTCCGCTGATTCTTCTGCTTTATATTAGATCTTTAATTAGATCAACTTAAGGCGCAGGATTAATTGAGCCTCTACCGTCAAGAAGTTTGAAAAGTTGATCGGCTGCAAGTTTGGTGTTCACCTTTTCAACAACATCTGTGACTTCGCCATTATGGTCACATACGAATGTAGTCCTGACTATTCCCATATATTCCTTACCAGCCATTTTCTTCAAGCGCCAAACACCTGCTGTCTGGCATAGGGTTGTATCTGTATCAGCAACCAAGGGGAACTGAATGCATTGCTTCTCTGCAAATTTTTTATGGCTGTCGGAAGAATCCTTGCTTACTCCGATCACCTGATAACCCATTTTCAGGAAAGTTTCATAATTATCACGGAAACTTTTCGCCTCAGCAGTGCAACCGGGTGTATTATCTTTGGGATAGAAGTAGATAATGAATTTCATATTCTCAGGAAATGATGAAAGTCTCACTTCATTGCCATTACCATCCTTACCCAAAAGATCCGGCATCTTGTCTCCTATATTCATATCTTATAAATGAGTTTAATTAAACAATCTGGTTAAAAAAATGAGGTGCACAGTTCGCAGAACATGCGCACCTCATTTATTCAACGTCTGAAGTGTTAATCAAGTTTAAGAACTGCAAGAAAAGCTTTCTGCGGAACTTCAACAGAGCCTATCTGTTTCATTCTTTTCTTTCCCGCCTTTTGCTTCTCCAGAAGTTTTCGTTTTCGGGAAATGTCACCTCCGTAACATTTTGCCGTCACATCCTTTCTTACAGCCTTGATGGTTTCCCTCGCAATAATTTTAGCTCCTATAGCAGCCTGAATTGCGATATCAAACTGTTGTCTCGGAATTAACTCCTTAAGTTTCTCACACATTCTGCGCCCGAATCTTACAGCATTATCAGCATGAGTAAGAGTGGATAATGCATCCACGCTCTCTCCATTCAGGAGTATATCCAACTTCACAAGTTTCGATTCCCTGAAGTCATGAAGATGATAATCAAAAGAAGCATATCCCTTGGAAATAGATTTCAACTTATCATAGAAATCGATTACAATCTCTCCGAGAGGCATATCGAATGTAATTTCCATTCTGTTACCCGAGATATACTCCTGTTTTACAAGTTCACCCCGTTTTCCAAGACAAAGAGTCATGATAGGTCCTATATAATCAGCCTGAGTGATAATAGTAGCCCTTATGTAGGGTTCCTCTATATGGTCTATCAATGTAGCATCCGGCAACCCTGATGGATTATGGACTTCAGTTACATTGCCCTTCTTGTCAAATACTTTATAAGATACGTTGGGCACTGTGGTAATCACGTCCATGTCGAACTCTCTGCCAAGTCGCTCCTGAATGATTTCCATATGAAGCAACCCTAAGAATCCACATCTGAAACCAAAACCAAGAGCAGCAGAAGACTCCGGTTGGAAAGTTAGAGAAGCATCATTAAGCTGCAGTTTTTCCAAAGAAGCGCGGAGATTCTCGAAATCCTCAGTTTCAATTGGATAAACACCCGCAAAGACCATTGGCTTCACTTCCTCAAAGCCA
>CAZXHO010000083.1:0-8667 GCA_964640365.1 uncultured Sangeribacter sp.
AGAAAATAACGAATCTGTTCCGTTCCGTCTTCATTTAAGATCGGAGTGCCATTCTCATCTACAATCTTAACAATTTCTACATGATACTCAGGAATTTTATCCCAATTAATTTTAGAGTTATTTGTCCCATTATCAGTAGGTGCAGGTTCAGATGTAATTACTGCACTTGTAGCAGCTGCTAAATTAATAGCAGTTGAAGTAGATTTTTTCACCAAACTTTGAGCATGTACTTCAGTACATATCAAAAGTACTAATGAAACTGCGAAAAAGATTTTGGAGATAGTTTTCATATGAACTTCCTTTAAAAGAATGAAATGACAAAATAGGGTAGTTGTAATCTGCGGTTAGTTGAGATAATTATTGTTTCATGAACATCTTCATTCTGAATTGTCTCTTTTTGAAATTACCTGTTGCTCCGTTGAAAATATCGGTAAAACTTTTATATTCGCTTTTAGCTTTATTATTTACATTTGTCGGGAAAAATATGATTCCCTGAGGAAGATTATTACGGTCAAAATCAACGTCTATTTTCCCTTCCGAATCAGTTGTGCCTAAAAGCACGTATTCTGTTGGATGTTTTTCAACATATTTATGGAAATTCTTCTCGTTCTTAAACATGTTGTCATCTATAGAACCTCCATATCGGGCCCAGATCTCAACCCCGCCCAATGGTCCGTTTTCAAAAAGCCCGGACTTATCATTCACCCATTTTGTTGTAGTAAATCTATAGCATAGAGGCTGATCCTTTATGAATTGTTCAAGATTATCAATTTGCTTCTCGTAAAATGGAATGTTATTATATTTTAGAAGAACTCTCAGATCATCAATGGCAGCTTCGGCATATTCCACTGCTTCTTCCTGAGAAGTTTCTCTCACTTTCTTTAGGTAGGTGATAGCCCCGAGAGCAAGGTTATTATATTTCGCGCAAGAGTCACAATCATTGATATTCTGCCGTATAACCTTTTTCATATTCTCCACGCAATCCGGTGCAGCCAGAGCGCTCTCAAAAGCGGTCTTGGCTCCTTGATAATCTCTTTGTCGGTATAATTTGTCCGCCTGATCCATCAGAGATCCGTATTCAGTTACGAATTCTTTTTCCACCTTATAAAGAATCAGCACTCCATAACGGCGCTTACTGCGCGGACCCATGTCGGAAATATCAACTTTCAGATGGTTGGTTCCGTTTCCTGAAACGTCAATTGATGTCAGACTTTTATATTCTGACAATGCATTGTCAGAATCTTCCTGTGCAGCATCAAGAGCATCCCATTCCTTTTGGCTCCAAGAAGAATTTTGGGAAGCTTCAAGACTTTCGAGTCTGGATTGAGCATTTTCAACTTTATTCTTGGCACTTTTTATTGCTTCCACAGGGAATGTGACAGAAGTCAACAGGATACTTCTGTCATCATTCTTGAAACTTTTACGAATGTCTGCACCCAATTTTGGAGAAACC
This sequence comes from uncultured Sangeribacter sp., assembly GCA_964640365.1. GTDB lineage: Bacteria > Bacteroidota > Bacteroidia > Bacteroidales > Muribaculaceae > Lepagella. The sequence continues at coordinate 1,454 of CAZXHO010000083.1, forward strand.
ACTATTGTCAAGTCTTCAAGGTCGGAAGAAAATTCCACTTCTGCGAGATTGGCATCAAGAATAACGTCATTCTGCGACGACTGATCCCTGAGGTCTATAGGCTTTTCTACTTCCACAATTTCATAAGCAGAATAATTACCTCTCGAGCATTTAGCCACAAAACTTACATAGTCTACTTTACCTCTATGAGATATTTCCAATTTAGGTTGGTCAGTATCCGAGAGTGGAACAAGCACCTTGTAAGAAAACAGGCCGTTATCTCCCTTACCTAATCTTTCAACATTTACATCATGGCGTGCATTAGTGACAGTGATTACGAGATCACTGCTTTTTGAAAAAATCAAAACTCCTGCCATTCCGTCTGGCACACCCAACTCATCCAGCTCTTCAACCCTGTTCTGAGCCATATACTGTGACTGTGCAAGACTACATAAAACCGCAAAGCAGGAAAGCAAAAATAATGTCAATCTCTTCATTGTTTCCGCAATGATTAAACTGTATGATTAGTATTATAAGTCGAAACCGGCAAGAGTGGAAATATCGTCATCCGGGCGCTGATGAGTTCTGTTAGTTCCGGTGCCTATCCATTCTGGTTGCCATGTTCTTACATGAATGATTGGAGAGCGTCCGTCTTCCGGGAATTCCCAAAGTAAGAAAAGATAACCTTCATCGGAATAGTTCTCAGACCGCCAGCTCTGATGCAATCTAACTCCGTATTTATTCGGATCTTTTTTCGATCTTGTTATACCGGCACATCCGTCTGTTTCGCTATTATCTCCAATCTGAGAGAATTTCACGTCTATCCATTTATTGCGTAAAAATGCACGTTTCAGATTTTTGATATACTGCTCCTTATTCTGTCTGTTATATTCCACAATGTTTGTATAACCTGAAGCGTCCGGTAGAGCTCTTTTTACTACATTACCGGTTATGATGAGAGCATCGTCAGAGAACATGGATTCAATGGCGTCTATATCTTTCATGTTATAAGCAGTTCTGAATCGTTCCACATATTGCAGAATAATCATCTGTTGCTCTTTGTCTGCCACCGTACCACAGTTTTTCATACTCTCTCCGGTCTGAGCATCGAGGGCAAACCTAAAATCTGTGATATTGCCGTTTTTATCAAATTCCACGACTGCTTCCTGATAATTGCCATATCCGAAGCTCTTATCTTCCGGAGTTATAATCAGGGGTATATTACTCACCATCATTGTGCCATCTTTAAAGATCCAACAGCGTTCCACCACTTCTTCGTCATCACAATAAAATGGAGTGACAGCCCAAATCCGGGCAAGGGATTTTTTCGAAAATTCATCCATTGCCAGATTTTTGGTTGAAACATGCTCATTAGCTTTCTGAGCCCTGTTGACTTCCGTAAGAAGCTTTGCAAGATTTTGTTCCGCTGTTTTTAGTGAATTCCTTTGAATTATGCCTGAATCAGTTATCAAAGTTACATCCACTGCCATAGCTGTGAAACATATCAGTGAAAATAGAGGTGCTAATATAAGATGTTTAATATTCATGATTCAAATCAGTTTATTATTAACCGTAGAGGCTATAAATATTTTTATCAGACAATATATTAAAGCAATCAATTATTTACTAATTATTCTACCATGGAAAAGCCTATTGCTCCGCAACCCTTATAGTTTACAACATCATCAGGTTTACCCGTCGAGAGATTTATTCTTTCTGCACCTGGTGATAAGATGCTCATCATTTCACCATCCTTATTATAAATGGCAAGATAAAAAATCTCAGGATTAGCAAGTGATGCATAACGAGCATAATAAGCTACTCTTTTACTATCCTTCAACTGTTTCAATTTTGATACAAAATCATCATATTTATTGTATTTCAGCAATTCTGTAATAACAGGGTTGGCTACCGACGAGTCACCGGAGGATTTATCTGTATTACCTTCTGATGCTGACCTTACTTCAGCCGCATTTGAAACGGGGACAGCAGTTGGACCGGTAGTAGATATAATTTCCGTATTGTCACCTCCCATAATGTCTTTTTTTGCCACATAGACAAAATACCTATACATGTTACCGCGAGGCAAGGCATATGCTTCCTTACTGGAATTTATATTTTTAATGAGAAGATTCTCATATCCGGCAAGTTTCTTTTGTGAGGCAGCCCATTCATTGATCTGTTGCCAAAGAATATCTTCTGCGAGGGTCTTTGCTTCAGCCTCGATCTCACAAGTTACTTCAGAATAGATGTATTTGTCACTTTTCTTGATCTTTGCTATCTCTTTTTTCATCTCTGTAATTTCTTCAGGGGTCTGTGCATTAATGAAAAGAGGGCAAAAAAGAGATATTATTAAAAATATGTAATTAAAGCTATGTTTCATAATGAAATTAGTTATCAAGAGGTGATAAATCATTAATAAAGAAAAGTTCGGTTATATTTTGAAGAGGAATAAAAGCATGACATCTGGCCTTAACTATTTCCGGCTGATTGTCTAAAATAGACAAAGGGAAGTCGAGGGCTATGACATGACAATAAGCCAATTTTTCATTGTAGCAAAATAGCGTTCCCTTGAGTATCTCACCCTCATTTTCTTTTATTCTAACCGATAATTCGTCTCCGTTATTTTTTAAATAACCTATCAGGTTAGGAAGATCGACCGGTATATTTTCCCCTTCTCCGTAATAATTATCAATCATGCAATTGATAGAAACCGGAATTGGAGAATATCCGGAGAGAAACATCTGTGTCACCGTTTTTGATGCTGAATTTTCATTAAAGAAAGGTAAGAAGTCACCATCTTGATTTTTTACCAAAATCAGGTCACTCCTAATCAGATCACTCAAAAATCGATCTTGGTTTACCACGGTCAGTGAGTCTGTACCCTCATTCTTTTCAGAAGCTATGAGATTGAAGTCAGGAGGAACAGTATCTTTAAATTCTTTTAGTTCTTTTGCAAATATTTGTTCAAGCTCAATGATATTTGCTCCTAACAGCAATTGCGAATCTGCCGGAATGAATAAAGTAAGATTTCCGTCCGGAAATTCCCAAGTCACCTCATAGTGGCGTCGCCTCGTAGCTTTCACCTCAACCGGAAAACCCGGTTTTATTTTAGGAAACCAAGAAACATCTCCTTCCAGAATCTTAACACCGTCAACTTTCATTCTCTTTACCTTATCGTTGGTATTCAATAAAGATAATTCCAAAATATACCTTTCGATAAAGTCGCTGAGAAAAGGATTATTGATTGTAGCCAGTGCATCGTCATCAAATAATTTCAGACCTAATTGGCTTATGTTGCCAAATTTATCGGTTTTTGTATAAGTGTTCGATTTAGACGCGACTCTATTGGCTAAATCAGATAACCGCTGAGTACGGTAGTTGTGTGCCCCCAAAATGGGGGTACACAACAAACTTAAGAATATAAGAAAAAAATGTTTCATTAATGGAGATTAATATACGGCATCAAAGAGTAATTTTTTGCATGTCGCCCCCATGATTCCAATAACCGGTGCCACCGGAAGGAATACCGTTACGGAAATCACCTTCAAAAGTATCACCCGGTTCAGCAATATACTCCTGTGAACTTGCAATTTTATGGCGTTTAGTATATTTAATTTTACCATAACCGTGAGGTTTGCCATCCTTTAAATCGCCGGTGTATATGCCATAACCGAGATTTACGGTTCCATGAGTAGCTGAGGAAGTGGTTTGTGATTTTTCCTTGCCATCATTTTTCGCGGGTTTAGCTTCAGTCTCTTTTGCTTTCTCTTCCTTCACTGGAGCGGGTTCTGCCACGGCAGGAGAATCAATTGCAGTAGTAGCTTGAGTAGAGATCAAACTATCAGTTACACCCTCTAAATTAGTTGGTTCCTCAATAAGGGTTGGATCCTGAACCTCTTCTTCCGTTACCTTATTGCTATTGTTGGCAATTATAAAGAGTATAACGGCAATAGCGATTATTGCTAAGCCACCGACAATAAATAACCATTTCTTTTTATTTCCTCCGGGAGCGGGGACTTCCCTAAGAGGTGATCCACACTCTTCACAAACAAAGTCCTTTCTCGCACTTAGTCTCTGAATTTCTTTAGATTTCGCCTTTTCACATTTCTCATTAAGACACATGCCGTAGCGAAATCTCACACTATCATTATTTCTTCTATTTGTAGCCATTATTATTTAAATTAAAAAGGATAATGTGGCTGACATTAATCATTGTCTTAGCTTAATGCCGGCCGTATTAAATCACATTGGAGGCATCGCCGGACCTGATGGAGGCATTCCCGGACCGGCAGGTGGCATAGAAGGGCCTGCAGGAGGCATAGCCGGTATGAAGAGTTGTTGTAGTTCCATAACTTGTGATGCCGGAGTCCAGTTGGCAAGACCGTCTTTCCAGACTAAAGTGTCAGGTGTAAGCTGCTTTCTATCGACCAGCTGACGTAAAATATCATAACCATAGGGCCCGTATTTTTGACCTGCAATCCACACCCACAGAGATATCACAGGATCCGGTGGGGGAGGAGGAAGATTCGGACCACCGCCTGTTGCAGTGATAGGATCCGGAGGTAATACTACTTCATTGTCACCCTTATTCTGACCATTACCTGATTCTGTGGGTTTAGTTGTAGTTCCTTTCTCTTCCCTTAATTTTTTTGCCACCTCTTCAGCATTCTCTATAGCAAACAGGCTTGGAAGATCTTTGCCATCTCCTTCTCCATGCAATAATATAGCATTATTTTCATCCGTATTAGGATTACCTGAGTTAAGAAAACGCTCATATCTTCCCTTATAATCCTTCATCCAGTCTATTGCACGAATCGGGAAGCAATAACCGATAGTTATTATAGAAAGTTCATTCTTTCTCGGACTTGTTCGGTTTACTCTTATTTCAGTTCTTGCAGTTGTCTGATTAAATGAATTTTTAAATGCATACTCAAGAGAATCTGCGAATTTTACCATTCCTGAGTTTGCTGTAGGAGAAGGGATGGAAACCAGAATTACTTTCTTATTTATAGAAGCAGGATTCTGGGGTGACAGAGTTCCCTCGTTATTGCGGAGATGAAGCTGCATCTGATCCTTGTTAAGATTCAGATACATTCCGCTCTTGCTTACTATATCATGGGCAAAAGCTTTAATATCATCCTCAGTCTTGAGTTTTTGCTGGAGCTGTGTCAGAATGTTCAGACCAAGTACCTTTCCTTCTGATTCAGCTTTCTGACCATGGCGTTCTTTGACGATTTTAGACAGCTTCATATCGAAGGCATCTTTAATCCCATCCATAGAAATTTCCTGTGTCAGGCGCCCGAAATTGATAAATTCGGTATCCGGAAGAATCGTTTCCCTAATCTCTCGGGCAATATTTCTCATGCCTGTCTTATCAGTCTTGATCTCGTTTTCGAAGTCTACCATCAGTTCGTCTTCACAAACTTCAATGATAGCTCCTCTCTTATCTTCAAGACCTTTGTTAACTTTCCTCTGAGCTGCAACCAATTTTTCAGTTTCGGCAATAGCTTCATTTATTTTTTGTGCAAAAGCAGAGATGTCGCTATTCATTCGGCCCATTTCAACAGCAATTTTGCCCGCGAGTTTAATTGCAAATTCCAAAGCTAAAATCCGAGTTCTTGAAACGTACAATTCAGTAAGGATCTCCTGATGATCGGCATACATTCTCGCACCTTTTCCTACAAGTCTATATAGAATTCCAAGGTGGCTCCATTCATTAACATTGTCTGCTCTATCATTATCAATAGTGACAGAAAGTTCTTTTTCCTCTTTTAGTTTCTTTTCGAGGTCCTTTCGAAGATCGGCCACATATTCCATTAACAGAGTGGAAACCTTCAGAAGCTCCACGATAGAAATGTCACCCATTTTCCATTTATCAAACAGACTGAGCTCTATTTCATGACGGACCTCCCTTGCCATTTCGGGAATAACCTGTTCCTTTCCTTCATAAAATTCTTTTACACCACCTTCGCGGAAGAATTTATCATAGAAATCCTTCATTATATTGTCAAGCTCATTTAAAGGACAACTTGCCTTTTTAGCCTCTTCAGCATAACCTATTGCTTTGTCATGCCAATATTCAGTGAAAGTAGGATAGTCGGTATCTGAAGGAAGAATTTTCTTTTCAAGAGTTAAGTGCTCCTCATCAATTTTCCAAGATGCAAGATTTTCTTTATTAAGATATTCTTTGCGATAGTCTTTGTTTTTTTCTTCGTTTACAAAACCCTGATTTTCTCTCCAGTTATTGAATTTAAACTGTAAAAGGGCACTTTCAGCTACAGTATATGTAATGTGTTTAAGTACCCTAAGTTCAGGATACATAACTCGTTTAATACCAAAAGAATTGATTTTCTTTGTTCTTGCAACCGGAATTCTACCGGAATCGTCTCTATCTGCAATTTCATCAAATTCGAGTGCAAAGCTATCCATGTTCTCGAAATTGAAAGCTCTCAGAAGATCACCGTTATTTTCGATATCATCTTCTTTGATCATGAATATTCTTGCAAAAATGAAATCAGATACAAGCTTAGGCAGTTCTTCAAGAGAGTTAACTGCAACTCCGTTTTCATTCACGTTACTATAAACCGTAAGACCATCGGCAACACCATGAATTTTATCATTATAAAGATCAATGGGACCGTCTCCGGTTATATCCTGTGGATGTAACCTTCCTGCCTGTAATGCATTAAGCTCGTTGAGTGCGGCATATCCATTCTGATAGTAACGACCCTGATCCATGTCGGATTTGGGAAGATGTTTCTCCGGCATCATTGTATATACCACGATCTTAGCATCAGGGAAAGTTTTTCTTGCCTGTACGATTGCATCTATGATAGCACCCGAACCGGTACCACCGGCGAGACCTGCAAAAATGTATATGATAGTTGCGTCCGAGGATTGGTTACCCGATACTGTAGCTGCGCGAGAAAATGCATCTTTCAGAGAATTGACATACCCAACGGCATTTGCAGCAAAAAGTAGTCTTCCCGCCCTGCGTTTCTGCCCTGCTGCATGACCTAGAGAACCGATGGCGCTCTTTACGGCTCCGGCATTTTTCACAATGCCTTTTACAGAGGGATAGTTATTGATATGATCAAGCAAATATTCCACATCAATTCCCTTGATAAACAAGAATTCATTGTTTGTGAAAGAAGCATCCTGACCCATAACCCGGCAATCGGGGCGAGCGCGTCCGTCTACCGGCATCATCTCATTAGTAGAATCTACATAAA
>CAZXHO010000084.1:0-1580 GCA_964640365.1 uncultured Sangeribacter sp.
AAGAAAAATATCAGGCTCCGTCCTCAAGCGATAAAATGCGGGTGGCGGAGCCTGATTAATTTTTTCAAGTTAATTCTTTCTTAAAAGGGCTAACTTTAGATTATTCTTCCTTGGTCGCGATAGGAGTAGTGTCCGTCAGAAGTCACGATTACATGATCCAACAAGCGAAGCTCAAAAGTCTTGCAGGCGTCACGAAGCCTTTCCGTGATTTTATCATCTGGGATTGACGGCAGTAAATTTCCGCTCGGATGGTTATGACAGAGTATCACCCCTACGGCCTCCGAGAGAAGTGCCTCTTTTATGATTGGTTTAACATCAAAGAGGCTCGCAGTAGTGGTGCCGGATGTCAGTCGTTTCTTGCATAACACCTCGTTACGTTGATTCAAGTAAAGGACCCATATTTCCTCATGATTCAGGTTGCCATTCTCATAGCGCATTATGTCCCAGACGTCGTTTGACATACTGATTTTGGGTCGTTCTCCTATCGTTTCTGCCTGATACCGTTTTATCAGCTCCATCACGGCTTCAATCTGTATCAGCTTGGTGGTTCCGATACCTTTTATCTGCAGCAATTCATTTCGCGAACGACGCATCAGGAGGTGCATCTTGCCATCATTGGCGTTCATCATGTCGCGGCACAACTGAGTTATCGGATTGCCCTGAGAGCCGGTGCGCAGAATTATGGCCCATAGCTCTGATGTGGAGAGTACTCCGACTCCATGCTTTAGTGCACGCTCCCGGGGTTGCTCTTCGGGAGTCAGGTCTTTAACGGCAAGTGGCATTATTTCCCCTTTCTTATGGCTACTTCCTGAGCCTCATCTCGCCCATGTCCGAGTAAGATTTTCCAGACATAAGCTTTTATGAATCCAGTGCCATAGCCTACCAACTGTGTCACCCCTGCCACAACTCCCAGTGATCCTATCTTGGCGCTGCGTGTGCTTATCATTCCCCAAATCCATAAGGCAATTAAATAAACGGCAAGTGGTATCAAAGCCCATATCCAGAAGAATGACGCCACTATCATAGCGGCAGCTCCAATGGTGAAAAGTGCCGGAAGCCAATGCACGGCTTTCATCGACCCGGGATAAAGCAGCTGGAGTGTGATTCTTGACTGACCGAATACGTGAACCTGTTGCCAGAATTTCTTCATGTCAACACGCCGCTTATGGTAAACATATACTTCCGGATATAGCAAGATGCTGAATCCCGCAAGCCTTATGCGGGTGCTCATATCTATATCCTCGCTGAACATCTCCCTGAATCCTCCTACTTTCTCCCATACTTCTCGTGAGAATCCCATGTTGAAGGTTCGGGGTGTGAATTTCTCCATACTCACCTTTCCACCTCGGATTCCTCCCGTTGTCAGAAAGGAAGTCATGGAGTAATTGATAGCTTTTTGAGTGTCAGTAAAGGACTCATGGGCTGCATCAGGCCCTCCGTAGCAGTCACCGGGATTCTTCGCTATCTCACGGCGTAGTCGCTCTATATAGTCAGGCGGTAAAATACAATCAGAGTCGACGAAGATAAAATAATCTCCGTCGGCTCTGTCCATACCGTAGTTGCGGGCTATGCTTCGCCCT
>CAZXHO010000084.1:1590-8461 GCA_964640365.1 uncultured Sangeribacter sp.
GTAATAATATTTGAGACGCACTCCCTCGCCATGTCTGCGAGTCTCCTCTTCGCATTTCACTGTCGAGCCATCCTCCACGAGCACAAGCTCAAATCCTTTGTCGGTCTGAACTTGAAGACTCTTCAAAAGATCGGCCACTTCTGCCGGACGATTGTACACCGGCACAATGATGGAGAACAGGATGTCTTGCGCCTCTCTCATCTCCCTTCTCAAGCTTTCACACGGCTCACGTAGGATCCGTCGCGAGTGTCCACTTCAATAAGCTCACCCTCATTCACGAAGAGGGGTACGCGAACTGTAGCTCCTGTCTCGACTGTAGCGGGCTTGAGTGTGTTGGTGGCGGTATCACCCTTGATTCCGGGCTCAGTGTAGGTCACTTTGAGCACAGTCTTCATAGGCATCTCTGCATAGAGCACTGTGTCGGTGGAGGCATCACTTACCACTTCCACTGTGTCTCCCTCCTTCATATAAGCTGCGCCTGTTACCAACTCCTTGCTGATAGGCACCTGCTCGAAAGTCTCATTGTTCATGAAGATGTCATCCTGGCCGTCGGCGTAAAGATACTGATAAGGACGACGTTCCACTCTTACGTCTTCAAGCTTCTCGCCGATGTTGAAACGACGCTCCAGTACTCGGCCGTCAACAACGTCCTTGAGTTTGGTGCGCATGAAGGTATTGCCCTTACCGGGTTTTACGTGGAGAAACTCCACTACGAAATAAAGACGGCCGTCCATGCGGATGCATGTGCCGTTTTTGATGTCTTGAGCGTTCATCATATGATTACAAATATTATTATTTTCTTAGAAAACCTATATTAAAAAAAGGGCGCTTGCCCAATTCGAATACAAAATTAGTAAAAAATCGGAAATATCCGAAATGTAAAGACAAAGTTAACAGTAATATGATTCATATTTCTCTGATTTATTGAAGTTCTCTGTCTCTTAAAGAGCTTCGATCAGTTTAATGAAGTTGCAATTTTCCAGGCTGAGGTGCCTACTCATCATAATCAACTTGTAAAAAGTTTTACTGATTACACTTCTAACTTTTAACTTAAGTAAAGATTTTATAAATTTGTGAATTTAATATAACATTAAGGATTCATATGATTGATTTCTTACATAAAAGTATAATTGGATTTGTAGTTGCTGTCTTGATCTCATTGGCAACATTTTCGGAGATACGTGCACAGAAGCCGGTTTCCCAAGGTTATGTGCATGAACAGTCGGCAGAAAATGGGTATGTATTTCCTACTGATACTGCTGTATTGAGAAAACTTGATGAATGGCAGGATTTAAAATTCGGAGTATTGTTTCATTTCGGCTTATACTCTGTTCCGGGCATTGTGGAATCATGGAGTATTTGTTCGGAAGATGTTGATTGGATAACACGAAATGAAGATCTTCCTTACGATAAATATAAGGAGTGGTATTGGAATCTGAAAGATTCGTTAAATCCTATAGACTTCGACCCATTGGAATGGGCAGGAATAATGGAAGATGCCGGTATGAAATATATGATTTTCACCACTAAGCATCATGATGGATTCTGTACATTTGATTCTAAGCTTACTGATTTTACTATTGCCAATGGTCCTATGGCTGGAAGTGGAAAAGAAAATGTAGCAAAGGAGGTTTTTGACGCATTTCGCGAAAAAGATTTCATGATAGGCTGCTATTTCTCAAAGCCGGATTGGCATTGCGAATGGTTTTGGAATCCGGAATTTGCTACTCCTACCCGTCATATCAACTACAAGAAGGAACGTCATCCGGAATGGTGGAAGAATTATCAGGATTTTACAGCCGGCCAGCTTTGTGAACTTTTGGGAGGAGATTATGGAAAATTTGATATCCTATGGCTTGATGGAGGTTGGATTACGGGAGATGAAATTGGTCTTGACAGTATTTTGGCAAATGCCCGTGGCTCACTTCATCCGGGGCTTATATCGGTAGACCGTAGCATACGGGGTAAAAACGAGAATTATCAGACTCCTGAAAGAGGTATTCCCGACAAGCAACTGCTTTATCCTTGGGAAAGTTGTATAACTCTGAGCAATGATTGGGGATGGGTGCCGGATGCTCCATTTAAAAGCCCTAATAAAGTGATAGGAATGTTAGCTGAGATTACTGCAAAGGGAGGATCTCTTCTGCTTGGTATAGGACCAACTCCACAGGGAACAATTGAACCGGAGGTGTCTAAGAGGCTTTCGGAGATAGGGGAGTGGTTGAGAATTAATGGTGAAGCTATATATTCCACACGCCCGACACCAGTATATAACGATGGATTGACTTGGTTTACAGCTTCCAAGGATGGTAAAGCTGTTTATGCCATCTATGCATTGCCCGATGGAGAGAATGTCCCGGAGACAATTGAGTGGAATGGAAATATGCCTAAGGGTAAGTTGACTCTATTGGGTAAAAACAGACCCGTTAAATACCATACTACTCCCGAAGGGCGTGTAATTGTCACCGTTCCTAAAGGGTTACCGCAAATGCCAATAGCCTTTAAATTCTCTCCGGCAAATTAAAAAACGGATGTAAAAAGGTGTAAAGAGTTTAAAAGCCTAAAAAAGTAGTGGGAAATTTGTCAAAGTCAAAGATATTTCATAATTTTGCACTCTGAAAATTAGAAATTAAACAATCAATATACAATGAAAAGAACATTCCAGCCTTCAAACCGTAGAAGGGTAAACAAACACGGTTTCCGTGAGAGAATGGCGACAAAAGATGGTCGCAAAGTGTTGTCACGTCGTCGCGCCAAAGGGCGTGCATCACTTAGTGTTTCAGACCATATCGCCGGAAAATAATCAGAAACCCAATTAAATGAGTCGGGGAATCTTCAGTTCTGAAGATTCCCCGACTCATTTAATATAGATCTTCGTTTCAGCTTCTCATTCGCTCAAAAAGATATTTATATTTATATAACTTAGACTTCACTAAATATTAAGATAAAATAACAAAAAAATAGACTAATAATGTGTAAAAATGTACCTATTTGACCAATATTTAAAGTTGTTATTTTGATATTATATTAATATTTGTTTCAATTTTACCAATTTGTCATATTATTTATTAATTTTGTAGTGTTTTATATTTATCCTATATCTAATTAATAATTATCTAATGAAACTTAAATTATTTTATCTTGTTGCCATGGCAGGATTCATGGCAACCTTTACTTCCTGTAGCAACAATGAAAATGAAGATCCGATTCCCCCGGGTAGCTCTCTGACCCAGAAGACTTATACAGTTGCTGACGGTCTGACACTTAGCTATAACGGCACACCCCTGCTCGGTAAAATTGCCACATTTACTCCCGGAAAAGATGGTAAAGCAACCGTTACCTTAGCGGGCGAACCTCTGAATATCGAAGAGATCATTGGCGCAATTACAAAGGATGAACAAAATACGCCAACTTCTACGCTCGCAACAGCCGGTGTGCTCCCGGGGTCTCTTGTGGTAACAATACCTGTAGAACTTAAGGGCAATGCCGATCGCTGCACTTTCTCCGGTATGGGGGAAACAGAATATTGTACCTATTCTTATTCAGGATCTGCCACTGCCGTGGCATTTGAGTTTAATCTAAAAGAGGTTAAACTTAAAAACACTTCTCTGGTCGGCACATGGACATTGCCAAATCTCAAATCGGTCAATCCTGATTGGGACACAGAGGAACCAAATATATATAATGTGGCAAGGGTAGTTTGGGAATCTGAAAAAGGAATCGAACTGATGCCGGGGTGGTCAATGCCTATGGAAACCATAGTGGGGCTGGCCCTTGTAATCCCAATGATTGGGGAAGGGGAAAGTATGGTTTCTCCTGTCGAAATGCTGACCATTATGTTGAAGAGTGTGACATTTGCTGAAGACGGGAATGTGACGGCTGAGTATATTGATTCAAATAATCCTTCAAAGGGAGTAGTCAAATCTCCTGCGGGACTTGCTCAGTATGTGATTACTTCAGAGGGGAACCTTCGTATTTTCCTTAATCCTGCTGCTATAATTGCAAATACTGTTGCTGCTACGAAAGCACGCTCAACTCGAGCAACCGATATTTCATCGATTGTGGAAAGTCTTATGCAACAATTTATACCGATGCTCTCAGAGGGGGTCCCAGTAAAATATGGAAAGGCAATATCCGATGCAGAAGGCAACCTGAGTCAAGATTCCTCAGTAATGAGTTTTTATCTTGGCACGGAAACTCTGTTACCTCTTATCAAAGCTGTGGCTCCTCTCCTGGCAGATGAAGATTTCGTGAATAGTATCGTTGAAGGGGCAAAAAAAGATCCTAATATGGGCTATATGGCAGACATGCTGCCGAGCATTCTCCAATCTCTTCCGGAAGTAATCGAAAAAACTACCAAAATCGAAGTAGGTATAAATATGAAAAGATAACTTTTTATAATCCTTAAGGAAGATATTGCTAATTCCCATATAAAATAAAATTTGGGAGTTAGCAATTTTATTATGAGCAACTCACAAAGCACGATCAACAGTTAACTCAGGTCATACTGAAGTACATTCATTATTAGCCTTTACTTTATTTTCAGTAAGTCCCCGAAATCAAAAGATCAGCACAAAGTTATCGGAACACCTTAAATATGGATATAAAAAGAAGTCCTCACGAGTGCGAACTCGGAGGACTTTATTCCCGGTCAAAAAGATTAATGATAAAGCCCTTTAATAGAACTATGAATGGCCGGGTGATGATTTTTATATTTTATCCATTGAATACACCTGCAAGGCTCTCCATGATACCGATACTGAATAACCAGTAGAGAAGTATTGCGATCAATACGAGTACACCGAGCCAAAGCCAAAGACGGTTAATTTTACGGGTGCTTTCATTTTTGCGGTTTCTTGCTTCTGCTTTCATAGAATTTGCTATAATATCGGCGTTTGCCGATTCGTTTTCTTTAAATTTATTTTCCTTGCTGTCCATAACCTTATTTTTTTATGTTTGTAAATAAAACGTTATGGGAGCGGGTGTGGTTCACATAAAAATTGAAAAATTAAAAGATATTGACTGTTTAAAACGGAATATCTTGATCACCGGGACCGGGCATAATGTCGGGCATGGTAGACATATTGAATCCGGTTCCCAATGAGAATGAGGTTTGTTCTGCTGATGCTTCATTCTGCCTGTTCATCTTGGAACCCAATTTCATTGGAGTTTCGGAAATGGTTTCCTGAAGGATGTTATATCCCTGTTCCCAGTTTTCAAATTTAGCATACTTAGAAATAAACCTCAGTTTTACATCGCCCACGGCACCCGAACGGTGTTTTGCAATAATCAGTTGGGCGAGTCCTCTGATATCGTTGCCCTCAGCGTCTTCAGAACTTTTTGTGTAATATTCCGGGCGGTGAATGAAACAAACGATATCGGCATCCTGCTCTATTGCTCCTGATTCTCGCAAGTCAGATAGCACGGGGCGCTTATCCTCACGGGTTTCGGTGCTTCGGTTCAACTGAGAGAGGGCTATGATTGGTATATTCAGTTCTTTTGCGAGAGCTTTGAGTGAGCGTGAGATGGTGCTCACCTCTTGTTCTCGGCTACCAAGTTTTAATCCGGTGGCATTCATGAGCTGGAGATAATCAATCATTATCATTTTAACTCCTTTTTCTCTCACCAATCTTCGAGCCTTGGTTCTCAGTTCGGTTATAGAGAGGCCGGGGGTTTCATCGAGATAAAGAGGAGCACTGTAAATGGAGCGAATCCTTGAGTTGAGACGGTCCCATTCTTCATTTGAAAGCTTTCCACTCTTTATTTTTTCACCTTCAAGGTCAGCAACATTGCTTATCAGACGTTTAGCAAGCTGCACATTCGCCATCTCAAGGGTGAATATAGCAATCGGAGTATTGAAGTCGATGGCCATATTTTTTGCCATAGAGAGCACGAACGCAGTTTTACCCATAGCCGGACGGGCAGCAATAATTATGAGGTCGGAATTCTGCCATCCGGAAGTCATCTTGTCAAGCTCATTATATCCTGTCTGAAGTCCTGATAGACCGCTCTCATTATTTGCGGCTGTCTGTATCTGATCAAGAGCAAGAGTAATAACAGGGTCTATTTGAGTAACTTCTCTTTTTTGTTGAGTCTGGGAAATATCAAAGAGTTGACCTTCGGCTTCCTGTAAGAGATCGTCTACATCGTTGCTTTCATCAAATGCTTTGGTTTCTATAGCAGCAGCGTAAGAAATAAGTCGCCTTGCAAGATATTTTTGGGCTATTATTCTGGCATGATACTCTACGTTTGCAGCTGAATATACCCTTGCAGTAAGTTCGGTGATATGAATAGCACCACCAACTTCCTCTAAGACACCGTCCTGTCGCAACTGTTCAGTGACAGTCATCATATCTATCGGACGCTGGTTAAAACCCAGTGTGGTTATGGCCTGAAAAATTTTCTGATTTATAGGATCGTAGAAACTATCGGGTACAAGAATGTCGCATACATTCATGTAAGCGTCTTTTTCAAGCATGCACGCACCAAGCACAACCTCTTCCAGATCAGTGTCACGCGGAGGCAATTTGCCGGTAGGGTCAGTCATCTCCTGCCGAAAATCAGATTTTTTAGCCATGATAGGTTGATGTCAGATGAGTTAATAATATTAAGGCATGCATTTCGACTATCTAAACGCGTTACACCCTTATGAGATTGTGGAGAGAAAATAAAAAATGAATAGCCCGGTATACTTTGTTTTGTATTTCAATAGGGCATGTCCGGATTAAATGGATATACAGCCAATACTACGAGAAGATATATGGAGACAAGAAATAGTAAGATGGATGTGTATTTCAGGAGACTGTTAAGCTCAGCACCACTTCTTCGTTTCATTCCGGTAGCAAAACAGAGATGGGCTATAAGGTAGGGC
>CAZXHO010000085.1:0-8379 GCA_964640365.1 uncultured Sangeribacter sp.
GAGACTCCCGGCAAATGGGAACCCGATCATGATGCAATCACAGAAGTGGCAGCCGAATATGTTTTCACCGACTGCTAACTGCATAAATTAATGGGCGATCCTTGCGGACCGCCCTGTTTCTTTACTTCTTGGAGAATTTATCGTGTATAAATTCAGTTGCCTTCTCCTTAACGTTTTCTATAACTTCTTTTCCTTTTTCTGAGTTAGCGAATTCTTTTGCCTTCTCAACTGCGTCTTTAACACTCTCATTATTGAGAAGATCAGCAGCCTTGTCTTTTAAATCTTCAAACATAATTGCAGGTTTTTAGTGATATTATTACAACACCCAAAACCTGCAATTGTTTGCCAATTTAGAATTTTAAATTTTCCTTCTCGCACTATTTTCGAGTACTCCCTTGCTCAGATTATCTTTTCGAGCTTGTCGGTATTCATCTTTATTTCCTCGTCCGGAACCTCATAGTTCAGAAGATCACCGCTGTGGTATTGATCATATGCTGTCATATCGATAAGACCGTGTCCCGAGAGATTGAAAAGAATCACCGGGGCTTTTCCTTCCTCATCAGCTTTCTTAGCCTCACGTATTGCAGCAGCTATGGCGTGGCTACTTTCGGGTGCCGGTATGATTCCTTCACTGCGTGCAAAAAGATGTGCGGCGGCAAAGGTTTCTGTCTGAGGAATATCGACTGCCTCTACCAAACCTTGAGAACGCAACTGGCTGACCACAGAGCCTGCTCCATGATAGCGCAAGCCGCCTGCATGTATGTTGGCAGGAGCGAAATCATGACCAAGTGTATACATAGGAATCAGGGGGGTGTAACCAGCTTCATCACCGAAATCATACTGAAGCACACCCTTTGTAAGCTTTGGACATGATTGTGGTTCCGCAGCTATGAAACGGGTTTTGCGATCTCCCGAGAAATTATGGCGCAGGAAAGGGAATGAAATTCCGGAGAAATTACTGCCGCCTCCGAAACAACCTATCACGATATCCGGATACTCCTCAGCCATCTCCATCTGTTTCTCTGCTTCGAGTCCGATTACAGTTTGATGAAGAGCAACATGATTTAGCACAGATCCAAGTGTATATTTACAATTTGGGGTGCTCATTGCAAGTTCAACTGCTTCTGAAATAGCTGTTCCAAGAGATCCCTGATAGGTGGGATGTTCAGTAATGATCTTCTTCCCTGCCTTTGTAGACATACTGGGAGATGCTATGACTTCAGCCCCATAAGTTTCCATTATAGACCTGCGGTAAGGCTTCTGATGATAGCTGACCTTCACCATATACACAGCCAGTTCGAGACCGAAATGTTTTGCAGCAAGAGAAAGAGCCGCTCCCCATTGTCCGGCGCCTGTTTCTGTTGTGATATTGGTAACGCCCTGTTTTTTAGCATAGTATGCCTGCGGAATAGCAGAATTAAGTTTATGAGATCCCACCGGGCTGACACTCTCATTCTTGAAATAGATATGTGCCTTCGTACCTAATGCTTTCTCAAGACCGCGCGCACGCACCAGTGGTGTCGGACGCCAGATTTTATACATCTCCCTCACCTCTTCCGGAATTTCAATCCATTTGTCAGTGTCATTGAATTCCTGACGAGCAACCTCTTCTGAAAACAGAGGGAAGAGATCTTCAGCTTTCAATGGTTCTTTGGTAGCCGGATTAAGCAATGGGCGTGGCTTGACCGGCATTTCTGACATAATATTATACCATGATGTTGGTATATCCTTTTCCTGAAGTATAAATTTCTTTGATTCCATGTATTAATATGAATTATTTCTTTCAGAAGTGCAAAATTATACAAAATAATTCAGATTCTTGATATTTATTTAGACAAATGTCTATTGTCATCTGTATCTTTGCTGCATATTAGGGATAAAATATAATTTTTAACATTAGTTAAACTATCTGATTTGTTATTATTATAGATGCAAGAATTGAATTGATTAATATTTATTCGTCAGCTTTTCCGATGAGAATCGTAAAAGTTGACGTTTTTTATAATCATCCTTGTTAACATACTCATAGATAGAAAAATCAATACTTTTTGAGAAATAAGTCCTCAAATATCGCCAAAAATGACTAATTTCGCGAAACAGTTTGCGTTTCTGACCTTATTTACTCTACAGGATGTGTCTGTGACACTCAGGAACGTATTCGAATCAGATATATAATTTCTCTTTAGCTATGGCTACTACTTTGGTTAAGACCGATTTTAAATTTCCCGGTCAGACTGCCGAATATCACGGCAAAGTGCGTGATGTCTATACAATTAACGACGATCTGATGGTGATGGTGGCAACCGACCGTATCTCAGCATTTGATGTTATTCTTCCGGAAGGCATTCCTTATAAGGGACAAGTGCTCAACCAGATTGCAGCTTACTTTCTCGATGCTTCTTCTAAAATAGTTCCAAACTGGAAACTCGCTGTGCCCGATCCTATGGTGACTGTCGGTCTGAAAGCTGAGTCGTTCCCGGTTGAAATGATTATCAGGGGTTATCTTACAGGGAGCGCATGGCGTGAGTATAAAAACGGATGCCGTGAACTCTGTGGAGTAAAACTTCCCGACGGAATGCGTGAGAATGAACGGTTTCCCGAACCTATCATTACACCCACCACTAAAGCGGCTGAAGGCCATGATGAAAATATCTCACGTGAAGAGATAATCGCACAAGGACTGGTGAGTGAAGAAAACTATAAGGTGATGGAAGACTATACCCGTAAGCTTTTCGAACTCGGTTCTAAAATGGCTGCTGAAAAAGGATTGATATTGGTAGACACCAAATATGAATTCGGACTTCGTGACGGAAAGGTTATACTCATCGATGAAATTCATACTCCCGATTCATCACGCTATTTCTATGCAGACGGCTATCAGGAGCGTTTTGAAAAAGGTGAGCCGCAGCGTCAGCTTAGTAAGGAATTCGTTCGACAATGGCTCATTGATCATGACTTCATGGGCAAGGAGGGTCAGACAGTGCCGGAAATGACACCTGAATTCATTGAGAGTGTTTCTGACCGCTACATTGAGCTTTACGAGCATGTAACCGGAAAGAAATTTGTCAAAGCTGAGGGCACGGATCTCGCAGAACGCATCAAAACTCACGTAACAGAATATCTGCAATCTGTCAATAGATAAAATGATACCCTATCAGCGGATTGAGCTGAACAAAAAGAATATACCGGATGATGATAATAGCTCTCGATAAACTTAGTAATAGTTGTCTTATCCGTGTATATTTAAATTAATAAGATACTGCGGCAATTCTGTTCTTAGGAAGAACTACGGATTGTTGCAGTATCTTTTTTCATAACGTTATTAATCGTAAGCATATTCGGAATGTCTGAATCACGTTTTCCGGAAATTTCATGGCTCGTTTCCACTTTGATATGTCTGGCTAACATCCTTTGCTCGCCTATGCCAATTTTTTCTAAAGATACTGATACTATTCCGACTCGGACTCTCGAAAATATTGTGGTCACAGCTAATTCTGCAGGTCAAAGAATCTCAAATATATCTCTTGGTTCAGAAAATCTGGAGCTTTCCACATTGGCTAAGATGCCTATGCTTTTCGGAGAAAATGACATAATAAAATCTATCGCACTTCTTCCCGGAGTACACGGCGAAGGAGACGGGGGAGGCGGTTTCGAAGTTAGAGGAGGCACTGCCTCTCAGAATCTTATTTTACTCGATGGCATAACACTCTACAACCCGTCGCACGTGATGGGCATATTCTCAACTTTCAACGATAAGTCATTGTCATCAGCTACGCTCCACAAAGGTCCTATACCTGCAGGATACGGTGGGGCTACATCTTCAGTCCTTGATACCCGTCTTGGGACCGGTGACATGAATAAATTTCATTGGAACGGAACAATTGGGATTCTTGCGGCAAAAATAATGGCAGAAACCCCTATTGTAAAGGATAAACTGTCGCTTGCCGTTGCCGCCAGACGTTCTTATGTGGATGCTTTTCTTCAGATGGTGCCCCAATACCGAGGGACAGTCATGAATTTTTATGATGTGACAGCAAAAATGCGCTACCGTCCAAACTCAAGTGATATCTTGGATCTCTCGTTTATAATAGGACATGACAATTTGGCTATAAAAAGACTCATGGGGCTATATTGGGGAAATACCGGAGTCTCGATAAACTGGATTTCAAACCGTGTTGAGGGTATATCCTTCACAACCACGGCTGCCTTTACCGGATTTTCTCCGAAAATGACTATGAGCATGATGGATATGGATCAAACCCTAAATGAGTACATTCGAAATTTCTCACTCAACGAGAAGATTCAATTCCATTTTGGAGATTCCCACCTTTTGGAATTCGGCATACGTTCTGAACTCCTGCGTGTAATGTCAGGAGAAGTAGAAGTGGCAGGAAATATGGAGCATGAGAAACGTTCAGGATGGCAGAATGCATTTTGGGCAAATTATGAAAAAGAATTCGGTTCTAAATTTGCTATTTCCGGAGGGGTAAGGCTAAGTATATTTTCTGTGCTTTCAGCTCCCTGTTTCCACAGCTTTGTGTCGGCAAGCGAAGAGGATCCTGATTTTAGCGGAAAGACTTACATCAGTCCTGAGCCTCGCATCAGTGTTAAATACAATATTAATCCATTCCACAATGTGAAGATTGGTTATGGGATTACTACGCAGAATCTCCATACGATCAGATCGACCAGTACAAGTTTCCCCTTCGATCGATATGCTATAACTTCTGCATCTGTAAGACCGGAGCGTTCATCTCTCTATGGAGTTGGATATTCAGGTATGACAGAGAATGGTGCTTATGATTGGGCGGTAGAAGCGTATTACAAAGACATTAAAAACGTTTATGACTATGAAGATGGGAAAACCATGTTTTCACGCACCAATCTTGAAAGTCTGATTCTCGGTGGCAGAGGGAGAAGCCGTGGAATTGAATTTATGTTCAGGAAAAACACGGGGAGGCTTACCGGGTGGATAGGATATACATTATCCAAGACACAGACTCGAATTCCGGGTATTAACGAAGGCCGTTGGTACTACTCAACCAACGACCGCAGACACGACCTTTCAATCACCGCCATATATACGCTCAGTGATAAATGGACATTCTCCGGCTCATGGATATTCTCTTCAGGTCAACCACTTACAGCACCTGATGTGAAGTATGAAATGGATGGAACAACTTATTATTACTACTCGCAGAGAAACGGTTACCGAACGCCGCCGGTTCATAGACTCGATTTATCTGCAGTCTATACACGTATTGGGAAGAAGAGCACCTCTCAATGGAGCTTCGGTGTTTTCAACGCTTATTGCCGTTATAACCCGTATGTTATATATTTTGAAGATGACCCTTCCAAGCCATCCGGGACACGTGCTGTTCAGCAAGCATTGTTCGGACTTATTCCTTCGGTTTCTTATAGTATATCTTTTTGAGTAAACCCTGACAAGATGAAAAATATAATTCATTTTCTAATATTCCTAATCATCATTATCCCCCTTCAAGGATGTGAGAAAGAAATCGATATAAAATACAAAGATATCGATCCAATCCTCGTGATTGAAGGACAGCTTACCCAAAATGGAGCAAATGTCAGGCTGACGTATACTACGCCTATGGATGAACCCATGAATGTCACTCCTATTACTGATGCAGATGTTTTTCTGAAAGATCTTACCGATGGAACCCTTTTGCAACTTCATACCAGTGAATCAGGCACATTTACCTCAGAAAGCCCTGGAATAGTGGGACATAACTATGAGCTAAGTGTGATCCGCGGAAATAGTCATTACTGTGCTGAATGTGAAATGGCTGGCTACGCCAAGATATTGAATGTAGAATTCAATTGGATCAAAATGCCTTACGATGATGTGGCTGTACTTCAGGTTACATTCTTAGATAATCCACTCACATCCGGCGAATGTTATTGGGTAAGACTATACCGTAACGGTGAGGCTTATATGTGGAATTTGATTACGGATGTATATTCAAAAGAGGGAGTCATCAATGAAGTATTTATGACATCGCGCAAAGATCTTGATGAAGAAGATGATGCAACAGCTTTAAGAGACGGAGATGTAGTCACAGCTTCAGTATCTGTTATAAGCCGTGAAATGTATGATTATCTTGAAGCGGTTTCTTCAGACAGCAACGGTCCGGCAATGTATGGCGGAGATTTCTGCCTCGGTTATTTCCTTGCTACTCAGATTTCAGAAGAATCAATAGTTTTTAAACCGGATCTTATCCCATATTTCTGATTGAAAACAAATTAATTGAATAAAAAAACGGAAAGACGGGAGTAATGTGCCACATGCAGATCCCGTCTTTCCGATTTTATTTTAGATTTGATTATGCGTCAAGATTCCAAATATCAACGCATATCAAGATACTCAACTTTATCCATATCTCCGTAGTCAAGGTTTTCACCACCCATACCCCAGATAAACATATAGTTCGATGTTCCTGCAGCTGCATGAATACTCCATTCAGGAGACATAACTGCCTGTTCGTTGTGAAGCCAGATCAATCTATTTTCCTGGGGCTCGCCCATAAGATGGCAAATGGCATTCCCTTCCGGAACATTGAAATAGAAATAAGCCTCTACACGGCGGTCGTGGGTATGGGCAGGCATAGTATTCCAGACACTTCCGGGCATGAGTTCGGTAAGACCCATTTGAAGCTGGCAAGGGCCCTCTTCAAGCACATTGGCAACAATAAGCTGATTGATTATACGATCGTTGCTTTCTTCCATTTTGCCTGCTTTGAAACTGTTGGCCTTGATTGAGCCTTTTCTGCCGTCGATTGTGACGAGCTGAGTCTTATAAGACTTATGGGCAGGAGTGGAGTTAATATAGAACTTAGCAGGATTAGACGCATCTTTACTTCTGAAAGTCACTTTTTTATTGCCGCGCCCGACATAAAGCGCATCTTTAAAGTTAAGTTCATAGTCCTTACCATCCACATTCACGATACCCTCTCCACCGATATTGATAACTCCCAATTCTCTGCGTTCAAGGAAATATTGTGCCTTCAGCGGATCAATTGTTTCAAGTTCTACAGTCTTGGTTACAGGTTTCACGCCTCCATATATGAGTCGGTCATACATGGAATATGTAAGTGTAACCTTATCCTGTTCCATTACTGATGGCATCATGAAGTGTGACCTCAACTGGTCGGTAGTGTAGTGTTTGAAATCATCCGGATGCACACAACGCAACATACTGTAAGTTGTCTGTGCTCCTGCTGAAAGAGTTGCTATTGCAAGTGCTACTGTAAGAAATAATTTTTTCATCTTATTCTGTTTTTTGAATTTTATCTGAATGAGCCGCAATCATGGCATTCTGATTACGGATAATGTGTACTCTGTTCCACCACATCATTCCCATTGCAATAAGAACGAGGAGACCTGAACCTATCCATTTAAGATTTTCCGTACACTGGAATATGACCCATGCAAGTGGTGAAGAAGCAAAATCAAGACTCCCCCCTTCGAATCCTTGAGGAATAGCCACTGCAGAATCACCCGTCACAGCATATACATCTTTTGCCGCAAGTGTGAACCAAGGGGCAAGATTTGTTACCATATATAATCCCATGGTCAGTACTATAAGACCGACAATGAAAGTCTTCACAACATTACCACGGGTAAAGGGCAGCACGAGCGGGAACACATAAAACATTCCGGCAAGCGATGCCAACGGCAGGAACTGATTGCCCGGTAGGAACACCGCGAGTGCAAGTGTAACAGGGATCAAAAGCAGGGAAACGACAAGAGTGGTAGGATGTCCGATTACAAGTGCCGGACTCATGCCGATGTTCAGACCGTCCGCACCTTTAAATTTACGGGCTATCAGACGGCGTGTAGCGTCAGAAATAGGTTTCAAACCCTCTATGAAGAGCACCGTTACACGGGGGATAAGTTCCATAACCGCACCCATTTTTATTCCCAGACCAAGAATATAAGGGATTTTATCTACAATCTCACTCCAACTTGAACAAGTCAGACACCCAATTACCATTCCGACTATCACTCCGAGGAATAAAGGCTCGCCGAGAAGTCCGAATTTCTTTTTCATCCCCTCGGCATCAATCTCTATACGGTCCATGCCGGGAATCTTGTCAAGACCCTTATTGATCACCCATGCAAAGGGAGCAAATCCGGCACAGAAAGGCTGAGGTATCGAGATGCCATCCATATCTTTATAAAAGTATTGGAATTTTTTTGCTGTCATATCGGCAAGGATAAGGGTAAATATGTAGCATATGATAGCCCCGAAAAATCCCCATGCCAAAGAATCGGATGCAAAATAAATCACTGCTCCTATAAAAGCGAAATGCCAGTAGTTCCAGAGGTCGATGTTGACCGTGCGTGTGGTCTTGG
>CAZXHO010000086.1:0-3586 GCA_964640365.1 uncultured Sangeribacter sp.
GATAACGTTTTTCCCGAGAGCAACGTTGTCTATAGCACCTCGCAATACTTCATCATCAGCATTATAAATAATATTCTTGACCGATTCCCCTTCTGCCAACTTAACTTTCTCCCTTGCTTTCTCTTCTATTGATTGGAAGCCCTCTGAATGCACATCGCCGATATTGGTTATTATGACCGTTTCCGGCATTATACATTCAGCAAGAAGCTCCATCTCACCCTTCTTGGAGATACCGGCTTCAATCAGAGCAATTTCAGTAGATTTCTCAATTTCCCACATTGATAAAGGCACTCCTATCTGTGAATTATAGCTTCGTGGGGATCTCGCAATTTCATTTAGCGGTTCCATCAGCTGAAAAATCCATTCTTTCAAGGTGGTTTTACCATAGCTTCCGGTTATTCCTACGCGTTCACAGGAGTCATTACGAGCAAGTCCGGCAATTGTTCTTAAAGCAGCCACGGAATTTTCCACACGCAGGAAAACGATATCCTGACTATCTTTCATATTCTCAGGTAATTCCTCTCCTACAAAAAAACGTACTCCACGGTTGTAGAGAGACCGCATGTATTTATGCCCATCATTTCCTCCCGGAGTCTTAATTGCGAAGAAAATTGAAGTTTCGGGTCGCATAAGACTTCTTGAGTCGGTGAGAAGAGTATCGACAATGCTTTCTGAAACAGATTGTTGTCCCAGAGCAGCGGCGATTTCCGATACGGTTGCTTTCATAAGATTATTGCGGTTGTAAACGATTGGATAATACAAAAGATTAGAGAAGCAGTGAAGCTTGAAAATTCAAAATTACCACTTCTCTTTCAATTAAACAAATCGGGATGAATTATGGACAAGAGTGTTGAATAAACTTGTCTTCAATAAAACTGTGGAACAGGAGAATAATCAGATTAATCCTTAGCTTTATGCATATAATCAAACCATTCCTCAGCTGTTGCCATGCCGTCTTTTTCTCGACTTCCGGCAGCTGTAACTTTATATCGGATGTTGCCCTCCGCATCGGGCTTAAGTATGAATAGATAGTTTAAAGCATCTTCATGTATATTTACGATATTGGCAGATTCTACTTCAATTCCAAGTCCAACGCTTTCAATAGATTCGGGCATAGCTTTGTCCGGTATATTGTCGCCCCATGAAGCCGCTATTCCTTCCGGCATGAGGAAACCTTTGTTATTCATTTCGAGCTTTTGGATACCGGTGCAGAACATATCATTTTCCGAATATCCTTCGAGGTGAATTGTTATCCGGAGAACGCGGGATCTCCCATCCACACTGTAAGTCTGAGTCATATTAATGGGATGTCCGTTGAAAATCCATTCACGGTCAATCACCTTTACGCATCTCGGGGAAATTATACTCTGAGTTCGGCTTGATACAGTGTCAATACAAACCGGTGTATCATTTTGCCAACCTCTGAAAGATCCTGCAGCAATGCTTTGTCCTGCCCAGAGTACATCGCAGCCATATCCTTCTTCTAATTGTGCGGGAGTAGTATAAAACCCGGTTCGGTCAAGTTCAAGCTGAGGAACATGTTTTATATAAAGGTCGATACTCTGTCTGTTGTCCATATAAACCCTGAATGCCAGCCACGGATTTTCAATTACCGCTCCGTGTCCGTACAGACTGTTATACATGTCAACATTATCCGTATCGCCCGGAAAGGTCACGGATTCAATACGAGGATGCTTTCCTTGAGCATCATTAAGTTTTATATAGGCATCGGTCTGTGTATCGAGCTCACCTATTACCGGAGCGCAGCCGATACAAGCTGATAAAAGTAGTGTAATCATTGTCAATGTAGAATTTCAACGGCTTTTCCTTGCGGATCAAGACTGAATATAGGAGAATCAGATTCAGGATCTACCTTGTAGTAATGGATTGCTGCATCATTAACTTTCGGATGACGGTTATTTATAAGCCTCACCATTTCAGCGGCTGCCATAATAGTGGGACCATAACCGTGGGCTGCTTTTGTGCTGACGGGACGATAATAATAAAATGCAGGATCGAACCCCATTCCGGTACCTACGCATACTCCTTCCACTTCACCTTTTTGATTAATCTTGGAGGCTACCGCTTCCCAACCGAGATGGGCAACAGGACCGTATATTTCAGCATCAATCCACCCTTCGTTGACAGCGTGTGCTATGCAATAAGTGAAAATGGCAGTTGCAGATGTTTCCTCATAAGAATCATTACGGTCGAGAAGTTGATGCCAGAACCCGTCCGGTCCCTGTAGGGATGCAAGCCCTTTTATATGATTTTGCAATGTTTCGAGGATGAGTTGCCTGTCTTTATGATTTTCAGGAAGATAATCCAGCAGACTACTTAAGGTTAACAGTGCCCATCCGTTCGCCCTACCCCAAGCAAAAGAGGGTTGAGAGGTATGATTTTCAAGATATCCGTGTCTGAAAAGATTCTTGTCGGGCATCCACATTCTGCTGATGAAACCTTTTGCTGCAGCCGTAGCATTATCCATTGATTCCGGATTGTTGGAATATACACTTCTGATTGCCATTGCCGGAAGCGCCATAAACATATCGTCAAGCCACACCGCATTATAATGGGGTCTGTTTCTTGCAATCGTACCGTCATTAAGCCGTAAGGTCTTATTTTCAACTATATCATAATATCTTTCTATAGATTCAGAAAGATTCAGAGTAGAATCAGTCATGGCGGTGAGCATGAACGCTCCTGACATAGCTCCTGCATCGTCAAGGGTGGCGGGAGCGACAACCTGACGCATCTGTCCATCGGGATTACCGGACTTATCTATGAGTTCCTTAAACATATTGGCATTGGATGCAAGAAATTCTATCCTTCCGGTTGTGTAGGCTTTATACTTTGGATCTTTTAGAATTTCAGATGCTTTGAGCAAAGCCATATAGGTTACTGCCCATTCATAACTTGTAAGGCGGAAAGTACCCTTATTAATCTGTGCCCCATCAGGTAATGCTGATAGATCAGTCACCTTGTTACCAACCGAGTCTAAAATTAATGCGGGAGTTACGGAATCAATGTATTGGAAAACTCTGTCAAGATCACCCTGTATCTGCGCTTCTGTTAGTTCTCCGTATGGGGTCACATAATCAGGCTTGAGAAGGTGGAGTGGGGTAGTGGAGTCGTTTATTTCTTCTGATTCCTCACCTGTTTTTGGTGAACAGGAAGCCAATGCGGGTAGAAGAGCTATAAATAAATATTTTAAGAGGGTTTTCATGTTATGCGATTTATGTGTGGAATAAGATTATTTATCAGTTTCCCAGTGGTGTGGTAAAATCAATGAAAGGAGTGGGAACCCATTTGAATTCATTCGGTTTGTCAGGTTTTTCAGGTGAATAAACAATGGGAACAATGAAATTATTTGCGAGGGATGGGGCTATCTCCCCGAGGGCCACCGCTATACATCTTGCCAATTGATCCGCTCCATATGGGTTGAAATGTGTATTGTCTGCCAATTCAGAAGGCTGTCCCGGGAAAGTTCCGGCAGGATAATGAACAAATGCTTTTTTTGAATCTTCCGTTCCCAATGTTTCATATAATTTCATTGACATTGAATTCAAATCAATAAGGGGAATTT
>CAZXHO010000086.1:3596-8376 GCA_964640365.1 uncultured Sangeribacter sp.
CTCGTTTTGCCACTTCCCGAACTGCCTCTACATAATCACCATGTGTATTCAATATCTTTCCGTCTGAATCAAAAAATCTACGTGCAGCGGGGGTAATCAGAACCGGATTTACTCCAACTTCTCTCGCCCTGTCAATTATTATTTTCAGATTTGTAGAGAAATTATAATATGCTCCACTTCCCGGTTGGCGTTCCTTTTGGTCGTTATGCCCGAATTCAATAAAGATCCAGTCTCCCTTCGAAGCACTATTAATAATTTTATCCAGTCTTCCGGAATTTATAAAGGATGATGCACTTTCTCCACTTTCGGCGTGATTAGCCACTGCAACGTGATGATTGAAAAAAGATGGAAAGATCTGTCCCCAACTTGTCCATGGTTCATGCGTTTGGTCTACCACTGTACTATTTCCGCATAGGAATATGGTAGTCACACTGTCGGATGGTGTTACCGGTCTGATACTAATTCTTTCTACAGACGGGGCATTGCCTGAGATTTCGAGGGTTAATTTATTATCCCATGTAGGTGATCCTATTTCTCGCTCGTTGAGTTTTACGGAGTCTTTTAGAGATATCGCTGGATTTCTCTTATTTATAGCGAATTTTACTATCTTTTTTTGCCCCTTATCCAATATTATGTCTTTACATAAGAGTCTACGGCTTTCTGCCTTTAGTGTCGTAGATGATGGATTAAGGGAATTCCCAATTAATGCTTCAACAATATAATTGCCGTCCGGAACTCTTGCTGACACAAAATAGGGAATTGACTTACTTTTCTTGGAGAAAGCTTTATCAGTGTTACTATCTTCTACGGTATTAATAAAATCGTATCCGGCTCCATAAAAATCATCATATACGGGGAGTCTCCTTCCCGGATGTATAAATATTACCGATTCTTTCAGGTAGTCTTTTAAGTTGCATTTTAATCCCCTCAGAGCTTCCGTGATACTTTCGGCATTTAATCGTGCTCCCTCAAGGGATGTATGGGTGTGGTCTCCTTTGAAATAATCTGACGTATTCCCTTCTCCCAAAGCTTGCAGCTTAGCGCCTGACAATGCATTTAGATCTATGAAGTATGCACCTGTTTGTAGGGCAGCTTGTTTTGCCCAAAGACCGAAATCAGCCGCATTACTTTCAATGATACCATTTTTCCACCTGTTTCGAGGAGTATGACTGAGTACAATTGGAACAGCCCCTTTTTCTAACGCATCCCGAATGAATTTTTTCAGATACCACCCATAAGTATAAATAACCTGATTCCTTCCGGATTTTTCCATTTTGAATACGTTGCTTTCATCTCCGGCACCATGTAATTCACCCCTTGCCTTACCGGTATTTATTTCTCCTCCGTCATTATGGCCGAATTGCATTATTACGAAATCGCCCGGTTGCAGCGCCTCATATATTTTATCCCATCTTCCCTCATCGAGAAATGTCCGCGCGCTACGTCCTGCGATTGCATGGTTCTCGATGCTTATTTCAGATGTGTCAAAAAAATCGGAAATGACACTTCCCCAACCCCATTGGCCATCGTTCCCTTGATCTCGGTTCTTGACCGTGCTGTCGCCAATCACGAAAAGGACGGGTTTACCGTCTTTACGTGTTGACCCGGTAATGGTGTCGGATTCAAATGGAAGCAAGTAATCCTTTAGTGAACAAGATTGTAATCCAAGTAGCCCTTCTACTGCAGACCTTGCGTTTTCCTTTGCTCCGAATTCAGAAGTATGAATCCTGTCAAGATAGAACATGGTTTTCACTTTTTCTTTCCCATAACGTTCATACTTGGTTGCAGTGATGTCATTCAGATCAACAAATGGAATATTCTCTTCTTCAGCAATTTCTTTTGCCCATTTACCAAAAGTATTGTTTGCGCGGGTGATAATGGTGCTATCGTTGTCTTCCCATGCATTCCTTGGCGTAAGAGAGAACAATATTGGGTTAGCTCCGAGGCTTTTAACATCTTTGACATATCTTCTTAGATATTCTCCATAAGAAAATACCGTATCGCGTTCTCCGGTTTCTTTGATCACCACCGGCAGACTTTCTTTCCCTGTGCCCGGTATGGTGGCTCTTGACCTCCCGCTATCATAAGGTCCATTATCGTTATGACCAAGTTCAATTATAACCCAATCATTTTTCCTAATCCCTTTCAAAACATCTTTCCATAGCTTGGTGTAGAATGTCCTTGTGCTCATTCCTCCTAAAGCATGGTTTTCGACTGAGATTATATTGGCATCAAAATAATCAGGCATAAAGTATCCCCAGCCCCATTGACCGTTATCTCCATTGCCCATTGTGCCGGTTCTCATGGTGGAATTGCCCACGAGAAATAACACCGGATTATCACCTTTTCTCGTTGATCCGGAAACTGGGCGCACGGTGCGTGCCTTTTCGATGCTGTCCGGAGTATTATCCACAACCCCGTTGATATCTTTGAGAGACAAAGGTACAGTCTGGGCATCACAGATCAGCCGGACAGTGAAGAAAAGAAGTAAAGGTATTATTCTGCTACGCATTGTTAGTGGCTATTTAATAATTGTACCCCTGAATTTCTTTCCTTTCAGGTCAGGCCCAAAATAAAATCCCGGTTGAGTAGGTTGATTGTATGCCACGTTCTGGTTGGCAATACTATGGCGGTATGCAGGGTCTTCAAGAAACGTATGGAACCTATATTCAGTAGGGATGGTAGAAACATAAAGCCTGAGTGCTGTACTATCTTCTGTCCTCATAAGCACTTCTTCACGCCAATCTCCGGTTATGTCTCCCTGCAGACATGGATTGGCTTTTGTGCCGTTGTTCCACATACACCCTTCAAATGTGGTAATTGTGTCACATACGCCGGTTTCGGGATTATATTTGCTTACCTGATTTTTGTCAAGCAATTCCCTCAGAAGATCGCCGTCCCACCATACAGCCATGTTTACCGGCACCATTGCTGAAACTTCACTCTGGAATGGCATATCAGGCGAAATCAGAGTGCCGTCGAATGCTCTTATTCCTCCGGTGTTAGGTGACCAAAGTTCAACGCCTGGATATCTCGGGTCGATATCTGCTGCCATACATCTTCCAATGTCTTTATTGCTCGGATATTGGAGAATAACTTCGCCCGTTGCCGCATCGCGGAGGGTAGTGCCATCCTTTTTATTCTCATGGCATCCCCACACATAGTATTTTTTATTTTCAGGATCAGAGATAAGGTGTATGGCATCGCCATGATACATTCCCGTGCTGTATAATCCTGTGCCATCATGATCCACAGCCATCTGCTCGTAGATGATTTCATCATATCCGTCTGCATCCACATCGGCGATTCTAAGATTATGATTACCTTGACCTGCATATTCCTCGCAACCGGGGTTATTTGAATCGAATATCCATTTTACAGTCAATTCCTTGCCGTCCCAATCATAAGCGGCCAATACACTGCGTGTATAATAGCCACGGCAGAAAATAGCTGAGGGTTTCATTCCATCCAGACAGGCAGTTGCAGCCAAAAACCTATCGGACCTGTTGGCATAGCCGTCACCCCAATCGATTAGCTCACCTCTTTCCGGCAGATATTTTACTGTAGCCATCGCTTCTCCCGTTTCACCGTTGAAAACAGTGAGATATTCCGGTCCGGCAATAACGCGGCCTTTCATGTTTCTAAAGTCGGCTCGCCTGTCACCAATTACTTTTCCTACACCATCTTGGGTGCCGTCTGCTGTTTTGCACATTAATTCAGCTTTTCCATCTCCATCGAAATCAGCTACAAGAAACTGGGTATAGTGCGCTCCCGACCGAATATTCTCTCCGAGATCTATTCTCCAAAGACGTTCTCCCGACATCTTATAGCAATCTATAAGCGTAGGACCGGTAAATCCGTCATGGGCATTGTCATGTGAATTAGTAGGGTCCCATTTAAGAAATATTTCGTATTCACCGTCGCCGTCAACGTCTCCTATGGACGCATCGTTAGCAGTATAGAAAAATTCCTTTCCATATGGATCAACGCCTAATGCCGGTTTATCAATCGGTATCTCAATATAACCTATCGGGCTATCAGACTTTACAGTAAACTTTCCTGAAACTGCATTCTTGCAATCCGGAATGATTTCGTATACGGCATCTATGGAAATTGGATTTTGGTCAATGAAGAAAGTTGAATGTATTACGGGCGTCTTATTTATCTTCTTGCCGTTACGATAAATATCAAAAGAAATATTATCAGGATCGGAGGAGAGAAAACGCCAAGTAACCGCCACGTTACCGTCTGCCTCTTTTATTGCTGAGACACCACGTCCGAGTTTTTCGAGCTTCATTCCGGAAAGATTGTAACGGTCTTGTCCAAATATATTGTTAGGAAGAGTGAGAATTATGCCTAACGCGACTAAAACAGTCAGGTTAAGAAAGTGATTAAAGAATTTTTTCATGATTTTTCTAATAGAAGCCTCTCTGAGACCGGGAATATATGCAAAATTAATGAATTAGATTTATCCGGAGTGTGCCTTTTGGTTCAAATAGATTTACTTATCTGTCACATGTCCATTATTTGATGAGGAACTCTCGGAAAAGTGCAGGAATACTCCCTTAGAGCATTCTTTCTATCCGGAGATAATTGAAAGGTATTAGATACGGTACAGAGTATTTAGAGAGAATAAAAAGTGTAATATGTGGAAATAAAAAAGGGGCGTGTATCACTACGCTCCCCAGTTTCCCGATGTCCTCCCGAAACGCATCGGGAGCCATCGTTGGTCCTAATCCTAATTTTAACTATTAATCCATAACTTTACTAATGCAACAAT
>CAZXHO010000087.1:0-8276 GCA_964640365.1 uncultured Sangeribacter sp.
ATTTTAGTTTTGAGTTTTTTGCGAAGAAGAAATTTTTATGTACTTTTGGGAATTGAAATTTGCTAATTCGAAGGATATGCTTCTTCTTGCGAGTGTATATGTTCCGATGGAAAAATATCTTTCAAATTACATTCCACGATATCTAACTAAACCAGATACCCGCTTTTTATTAGAGGGGTATTTTTCCGGAAAAACGACTATAATTTAAATCAAAACCATAAAAAACAATCTACTATGGAAGTAAAGGATCTGAAACCGGCCCTTGTGTGGCAATGTTTCGATGAGATCACAAAAGTGCCGCGTCCTTCGTGTCACGAAGAGCAAATCAGAGAATACCTTCTTGATTTTGCAAAAAAACATGGAATAGAATCCAAGACTGACAAGGTTGGTAATGTAGTGCTTAAAAAAGCTGCAACCAAGGGCTGCGAGAATGCACCTACAGTTGTTCTCCAGGCACACATGGATATGGTGGCAGAGAAAAACGGGGATGTTGAACATGATTTCCTTAAAGACCCGATTAAAACTTATATTGACGGAGAATGGGTAAAGGCAAAAGGCACTACTCTTGGAGCCGACAATGGCATAGGAGTGGCAGCAGCTCTTGCAGTTATGGCAGATGACACTCTCAAGCATGGACCGGTAGAGGCTCTTTTCACAGTCAATGAGGAAATTGGTCTCGAAGGTGCACAGAATCTTGGTAAAGGTATGATAGACGGAACCATACTTGTTAACCTTGACTCTGAAGACGACGGCGAAATATTTGTGGGTTGTGCAGGAGGTATTGACACTACAGCCGTGTTCCATTACAATAGAAGCTTCTCCCCTGAAAACTTCTCATATTTTAAAGTCAGTGTATCCGGTCTTCTCGGTGGACATAGCGGTGGTGATATTCATCTCGGAAGAGCCAACGCCAACAAACTCGTGGCAAGATTTATCTGGAATTGCTCACAGAAATGGGATATAGAGGTAAGCACGATTAAGGGTGGCAACCTGAGAAATGCCATTCCAAGAGAGGCTGAGGCTGTGTTTGGAGTTCACAGCGACCATTGTGCAGAGGTTAAAAAGTATATGGAAAAATATACTCAGGCGATTAAGAACGAATATAAAGGCGTTGAACCATCAATGGATATGCGTGTAGAGCCCGTCGATCGTCCGGAATATTGTATAGATTCCAAAACTTCACTTGCATTGGTTAGAGCATTGTATTCTGCTCCTCACGGAGTGTATTCAATGAGCCGCGACCTTGAGACTCTTGTTGAAACATCTACCAATCTCGCATCGGTAAAAATGGAAGGTGAAGACAAAATCAAGGTGACCACTTCTCAGCGTTCGTCTGTCGAGTCAAGAAAGCTCGATATGGCAGGACAGGTTGAGGCTCATTTCCAGCTTGCAGGAGCAGAAGTGACTCATTCAGACGGTTATCCGGGTTGGGCGCCGAATATGGAATCTCCTATCATGAAGATTGCAGCTGAGGCATACGAAGAGCTGTTCAATGTAAAACCAGCCATCAAAGCAATACATGCAGGCCTTGAATGTGGTCTTTTCCTTTCAAAGAATCCTAACCTCGATATGGTGAGCATCGGTCCTACTATGACAGGCGTTCATTCACCTGACGAAAAACTGTATATTCCTACAGTAGAGAAATTCTGGAAGCATCTCGTGCTAATGCTTGAAAAAGTTGCAACTTTATGATACGCGCATACGCGGCAGCTTTTCTGACTGTGGCAGTGGTTATCTTATTGACGGAGACCACTGCTTCAGCCGGGCATGGCGTTACTCAGGATGATAAAAAGAATGAGAAGAAAAAGGAGACTGTAACGGAATTAACTGTTCTTGAGAAAATTATTGAGACTGAAGACGGTATGTTTGATGACGTTTTCAGAGTTAAGGTTGATTCCTTGAATAATTCGGATGAGGAGAGCCGATATAATGGTCTCTCTGAAGAGGATTTCAAAATAGTAGCTGAAGAGCTGGGTGTAGAAATCGCGGCGATAAAAGCTGTCGTAACAATAGAAGCCGGGGTTCAGATGAAAGGTTTCTGGGCGCCGGGAGTACCCGTAATAAATTTTGATCCTAAGATGTATTCAAGGTTCAGAAGTCCTGCCGATTCAAGAGAGAAAGCGGTAGGAGAACAGGTTCCGGAAGGACTCACCGGCTATGCCCTTAAAGAGTGGACACAGCTCATAAATGCAAGAAAAGTAGATGCACGCGGTGCCAATATGGGTACTTTCTGGGGAATGTTTCAGATAGGAGGTTTCAACTATAAGAAATGCGGGTGTGAGAGTGTGGATGAATTCGTAAAGCTAATGGCTTACTCGGAGCTTGAGCAGCTTGAGCTTTTCGCTGCCTTTATCACCAACAGTGGAATGTTAACCGATTTGAGAAACAAGAACTGGGCAGGTTTCTCACGTAAATATAATGGGCCCGGTTATGCAAAGCGGGGCTATCATACTAAAATGGCTGCAGCTTATAAAAAATATAAAGCAGCCGAGAAAAAATAAAATTGAAAGAATAATACCTGAAAAATATGAAGATTACAGATCTTGAGCCAAAACTTGTTTGGCAATGTTTTGATGAATTAACCAAGGTTCCACGTCCCACCCATCATCTGGACAAGATGAAGGAATTTCTCGTAAAATGGGCGGATGAACATAATATTCCCGTAAAGACTGATGCCGTAGGTAACGTAGTAATGTCAAAACCGGCTACGCCGGGTCATGAGAATGCACCAGGTGTTATTCTTCAAGGACATCAGGACATGGTGGCTGAGAAAAGAGGTGACAAAGTACACGATTTCCTTAATGATCCTATCACGACAATAGTAGACGGTGATTGGGTTAAGGCAGATGGTACTACGCTTGGTGCTGACAATGGAATGGGATGTGCTGCCGGAATGGCAGTTCTTCTTGACAATAGCCTCGTACACGGTCCTATCGAATGTCTCTTCACAGTAGATGAAGAACAGGGACTGATCGGTGCCAATGGTATTCAAAGCGGTTTTGTCAACGGATCAATTTTGCTGAATCTTGATTCTGAGGAACATGGATCTCTCGTTATAGGATGTGCTGGGGGTAAGGTGACCGTATGTAGGAAAGCATTAAATACCGTTCCTGCACCGGCTGATAAGCAGTATTATAAGGTGCATATCAATCATCTTAAAGGCGGCCATTCCGGAATGGAGATAAATCTTGGCCGTGGAAATGCCAATCAGCAGCTAAGCAGGTTCCTTTGGGAAAATTGGAAAAAATTCGATATCAAACTTGCAGCGATTGATGGTGGTGGTCTTGCCAATGCTATTCCACGAGAGGCTTGGGCAATTGTAGGAATTGATGCATCTAAGAAATCAGAATTTGAGAAAGCAGTTGAGGAATTCAGCGATATGATCCATGCTGAATTTCTACTTGCTGAGGGTAGTGACTTTACATTCGAAGCATCGGCTGTAGAGGCACCCGCAACTGCAATAGAAGATAAAGAAGCACATGATCTTGTTTCTGCTATTTTCGCTTGTCCTAACGGTGTTCAGGGAATGTCAAATGCTGTTGAAGGCCTTGTTGAGACATCTTGCAATCTCGCATCCGTTAAGATGGCAGAGTCGGATATAGTAGTCACTGTACACCAGCGCTCTTCGGTAGATTCACGTCGAGATGAAATTGCCGATAGAGTAAAATCTCTGTTTGAGATGATTGGATTCAGCGTAGAGTTTGAAGATGCTTATGTTGGTTGGGCTCCCGATAAAAATTCAAGAGTGCTCGGAGTGGCAGTAGAAAGCTATGAATCATTATTTGGATATAAACCTAAAGTGGAGGCTCTTCATGCCGGTCTTGAATGTGGACTTTTCCTTGAGAAGATGCCGGGTCTCGATATGATTTCATTTGGTCCGACGCTGAAAGATATACATTCCCCAAGTGAAAAGGCTTATATTCCCTCTGTTCAGGAATTCTGGAAATTCCTTTGCGACATACTTCGCAGACTTGCATAAGACTGCGCGAAATTTATAATTAAGAAGTGTGCTGCCCCTCTACCGAGGGAGTGTGGCGCACTTTTAATTTTTTTTAATATATCGAGATGATTCCGTGAACAAAAGCCGATTCTACAAGTTATCTTTATATAAGTAACACTCAAAAATATTCCCACTATCTTCCAAAAGAAGGTGTAGGTTTGCATGGGTCGTTTACGATTAAAATAAGGAAAATAAAATGTTAGGTTATCTATCCATAGGAGTTTTTATAGATGGCGGATATTATGCCAAAATAAACAGGGCACTTAAGGCGACGGAGAGCTCAATTATAAAAGTGAGGTCTTTGTTTGATTTTATATGTTCACGACTTGCTGAATCAGAAGGAGTAGATCCAGCCAATTGTCAGATAACTGAAGCGCATTATTTCAGAGGAAGATTTAGGGTTAAAGAGGCCTATGACAAGCATTTACTCTATAATGAGCGCAAGTTTGAAGATACACTCATAGAAAATGATGTCATTTTCCATTACAAACATCTCAGAGAAATGGAAAAAGACGGAGTGATGCAGGTTGTTGAAAAGGGAATTGACGTATGGTTTGCCCTTGAAGCATACGAATTGGCAACCTTCCGCAAATTCGACTATGTGGTTCTCATTACCGGTGATGCGGATCATGAGATGCTGGTAAGGAAGCTGAAGGCACTTAAAATTAAAACAGTGCTTCTGACATGGAATCTGGCAACCGTTGACGCTACATCTCCCTTGCTGAGAGAAGAAGCAGGCCATCATTGGGAATTGTCGCAGCTCGTAGGAGATGACGAAAGGCTCAAGAAAGCTTTACTATATAAGCTAAGAGATTCCGCACTAAATCCTTTAGGGGATGATTTTTGAAATAAAGGATAATTAAAAAGCCATAAAAGGTGAGTTAAAACCTTTTACGCAGAATTACTAATAACAAAAATTTAATTTAATTATTAATAACGATCAAGTATGAAAATTTTTAAACTATTTGCATTCGTGGCAGCATGTTTTATGATGGCTGCTTGTGGCAGCTCGGATGAAGCTTCAAAAGTGGCTTCAAAAATCAATGCCGGTGATCAGCTGACAGAAAATGACTATACCGTGATGATAGATTATTGCGGTAAATATGCCGAAGAGGCACAGAAGATACAGGATAAAGTTGATGCACTTCCCGTAGATTCAGAAGAAAGTGAGAAGCTGAATGAAGAGATGGCTACATTGACAGACAAATATTCTTACACAGTACCTTTCTTTGACAAGATATCAAGTTGTACACAGGCTGAGATAGGCGAGAAAAATGTGGATCTCATCAACAAATATGCTCCGCTTATGTGGTTCTCTTCACCTGAATGGGCTTCCCTCGGAGGAGATGAAAATGTAGCGGGATTTATAGAAGACATGCCTAAGGATTCTGATTCTGTAATTGCCACCGGTGATGGAGTTGCAGTAGAATAAGAGAGGTAGAAATAAAAAATAAAGTGGTAGATATGTTATTGAACATACCTACCACTTCTTATTATATAGTGATAATGACACAATGACATAAATATGCAGAAAAAGTGCTTTTAAAAGCAACTTATATTGTGAGAATATGGAAAAATGATAGTGTCTGATAGAGTTTTAAAATTGAGGCGCCGGCGGTTTGTTTTGTTTTAATTAAATAAAATGTTAACTTTGCAATAGGTGTGGCAGAGAGTGTCACAATAAAGATGTTTTGAGACCATTCCGATTATAGCCGTGGCAGGTACAAAGAAAATAAACGTATACAATCCTTGACCTTAAAATTCTGTCCATGAAATATCAGTATAAAAATCTTACCATAAAATTTAAAGATAAAGACGAAAAAAGATGAATTAGAATAAGCTTAAAATCTTACCTGAAAAATGTCTCATAATTAAAAATTGCTTGCCACGGCAACGGAATGTTTGTGATACTGATAACTTCCAAATACAATAAAAGAGCATAAGGGGCGTTTAATTAGAGAATTATTGTCTTCTAATATTTTATGCATTAAAATGCTTTAGAGGATATTGAAAGACATATTTGGTGAAATGATTTTTTTAGGTTTCATTCGGGACTTCCGTCAGGATGGAATCAAATAAAAGCTGAAAATAGAAGCAAATATATGTGTGGAATAGTAGGATACATAGGCAATGGAAATGTCTATGATGTGCTAATAAAAGGCTTGCACCGTCTTGAATACAGAGGTTATGATAGCGCCGGAATAGCATTGGTCAACCCGTCAGGCACTCTGAATGTGTATAAGGCAATGGGTAAGGTTAGTAACCTTGAAAATTTCTGTAAAGATAAGAATCTTGAAGCAAAAGCAGGTATTGCACATACCCGCTGGGCTACGCACGGGGAGCCGAGTGATTCAAATGCTCATCCTCACTTCAGCGAAGATGGCAATCTTGCCTTAGTGCACAATGGCACAATAGAAAACTATAAACTTCTCAAAGATGCGCTAAGACAACACGGCTGTTCATTTCATTCCGAAACAGATACGGAAGTGCTCGTGCAGCTGATAGAATATATTAAGGTTAATAACAATTGTAGTCTTCTAGATGCTGTGCGTGAGGCTCTCAAACAGGTTGTCGGCGCCTATGCGATAGCTGTAGTGGAAAAAGATCATCCAAACAAAATTATAGCTGCGAGAAAAAGCTCACCATTGGTGATTGGAATTGGAGAAGACGAAATGTTCCTCGCATCTGATGCCACACCATTTGTAGAATATACAAAAGAATGTGTATATCTAAAGGATGAAGAGGTTGCGATCATTGAGCGTGGTCAACCACTGAAGCTTGTAACGCTTGAAAATAAGGAAGCTAAAATTGACGTCACAACGCTCGAACTCAGTATTTCGCAACTTGAAAAAGGTGGTTATCCCCATTTTATGTTGAAGGAAATTTTTGAGCAGCCTTCAACTTTGAAAGATTGTATAAGAGGTAGGGTAGTGGACGATGGAAAGAAAATAATTATTTCAGGAGTTTGCGACAATGCAGAAAAATTCTTAAACGCCAAGCGAATAGTTATTGTTGCTTGCGGCACTTCATGGCATGCTGCTCTTCTTGGAAAATATCTTCTCCAAGATATGTGCAGAATACCGGTTGAGGTTGAATACGCCAGCGAATTCCGCTATTCCAATCCTGTTCTTGATGACCGAGACATAGTTATAGCCATCTCCCAAAGCGGTGAGACCGCGGATACGCTTGCAGCCATAAAGATAGCAAAAAAGATGGGAGCATTTGTTTATGGTATTAGTAATGTGGTGGGTAGTTCTATACCTCGCGAGACTGACAGCGGCACGTATATCCACGTCGGTCCTGAAATCGGTGTGGCATCCACCAAAGCCTTTACAGGTCAGGTAATGGTGCTCACCATGTTGGCTGCTGCAATAGCACAATTGAAGGGTACTAAATCGGCTGAAGAAATAGAAGAGATAGGAAAGGCAATATTAAAAATCCCCTCGCTTGTAGATAAGGTTCTGAAAGATCTCAACGAACGGATCGAAAGATTGTCGCTAATCTATACCTATGCGCGTAATTTCTTATATCTCGGACGTGGTTACAGTTATCCAGTAGCACTTGAGGGTGCTTTGAAGCTGAAAGAAATTTCCTATATTCATGCTGAGGGTTATCCTGCAGCAGAGATGAAGCACGGGCCTATCGCGCTGATTGACGCTGAGATGCCAAGTGTGATTATTGCGCCAAATGACCATTTGTATGAAAAGATCGTAAATAACGTGCAGCAGGTAAAGGCACGCGGTGGATCAATCATAGCAATTGTTACAGAAGGAGATAACACCATCCATAATATTGCCGATCATGTTCTTGAAGTTCCGGAAATTCCGGAATGTCTTAGTCCCATCATCACCAGTATACCCTTGCAGCTACTCAGTTATTATATAGCGATAAATAAGGGTAAAAATGTAGACATGCCGAGAAATCTCGCAAAATCGGTGACTGTAGAATAAAAAATAGTGAGAAAACGTTTTCAAAAATTGGAAGGAGTTTTCTTGAAATAATGTAATTTATTCGGATTAGCGTGAAATTTAGGGAGGGAAGGGAGAAAAAATATTCCCTCCTTAAATAAAGGTAATATCCTGTTTTGCAATATTTTATTTATACGCTTCAAGAAATTGGATAAAAAATAATGAAAAAAAGTTGCTGAAAAATTTGGAGTATGAGAAAAAAGCAGTAACTTTGCAGTCGAATTTCGGTTTGACACTAGTCAAGGCGAATAAACCATGCCTCTTTAGCTCAGTTGGCCAGAGCACGTGATTTGTAATCTCGGGGTCGT
>CAZXHO010000088.1:0-8261 GCA_964640365.1 uncultured Sangeribacter sp.
AGAGACAGGTATGCCGTCCGGGTTCTTAAAAACAGGGTCGGAAAGCGTTATATCCTCTTTCTGAGAAACGCTAATCTTAGCTGCCAACCGCTCAAGACTAAGCTCGACAGTCTGTCCGTTTAGCAGATGTCCACTGTCAAGCACAGCATGGTCAACAACATAACCTCCTGAATAATAAGTAGCCGGAGAAAATAAGAGGGAGCCGGAATTTGTCAGATTAGTTAAAGCCCCGTTAGTAAGAGCACCACGTAGAGTTTCAACATTATCAAAGTTGGCAAATGCTCTCAACATGTCGGGCAGTTCTTCTCCGTCATTAGGTAACTGTACTGTATAAATGTCAACATCCGCTCCCTCTCCCGGAGTCGCTGTCTTAATGTACAGCAACTTGGGCGTGGGAGCATTTTTGTAGAAAGCAAAATAAAGGGTACGAATATCCTCGTCATCGGCAGCACGAGACATTGGACCAGCTTTGATACGTATATTTAGGGAGAGAGAGTCAGGATGCTTAATATCCGTTTCATGATCTTCGTATGTAAATACGGGTGAACACGATGAGACTGAGATCATACCGGAAAGACAGAGGAGAATTAATGAGCGGTTAATTTTCATGAGCTAATAATTTTATGGTGTCAACACACCGGATTACTTGAATTTAAGAGTATTTTTCGCCCACAGGGTGAAGCCACCCTGCAGGCGGAGCATATTACATCCAAGAGAACAGAACGGAACTAACACAGAGATGAATAGATCGAAGTCTCATGTTCCCACGCTGAATATAATAACTCTGGATAAAAGTGAAAAGAATGAATAGGTTGCAATATCTTCTGGAATCTCTATCCCCATTAAGAGGTGTGCAAACCTTTCATCATATCGTTCTATTTGATGATATGACGATGCAAAGTTATTCATTTATTCACACATGACAAGAAACCACATGGAATTACTCCACTTTTTATTGTTAAAAAATATTAAAGACGGTATGGCAGTTATCAATAAATGAAAGGCATTTCGATCCTACAGAAAAATCACAAATCATGTAATCATCCGTGAAATAAGTCTTGAAAAGAATATGAAGGAACAAATAATTTATTTAATTTTGTATTATCACAAAACAGCACTCGATCTGTCTGAAAATCCAATCTACAAGGCTTGAGTTTCATTAAAGTACACTACACTCTATGGACATTGTAAAAATAAATGTTGAATATATTAAAACTGTCAATTACGCACTCTATCATAATAGAATACCTGTTTGTCAGGTAGTTGAAATAACCAATCTATCTGGAAGACCGATAGAAGAAGTGAACGTGACGTGTACGGGAGAATATATTTCCCAGATTCAAAATGAAATTATCAAACTAATCAATCCCGGTGAAACTATAAGGATTAGCCCTTATAATATCGTACCGGACAGCTCAAAATTGGCTAATATCACCGAAAGAGTCGTTACAGATTTCACAATTACTGTTACAAGCAGGGATGAAATAATCGGAGAAAAGTCTTTTGAAATTGACCTGATGCCTTACGATCATTGGACAGGAATAAAAATTTTGCCTCAGACAATTGTATCTTTCATAACTCCAAATAATCCGGGGATAAATAACTTGGTAGTGAAAAGTGCTGCCATGCTAAAGAAACTTACAGGGTCTTCAGCTCTGACCGAGTATCAAACCGGAAACAGTAATGATGTGCGCCAACAGGTGGCAGCTGTATTTGCAGCCATTCACGATTTGGGGATAGTATACCGTGGAATGCCTGCAAGTTATGAAGAGGTGGGCCAACGAATCACTATGCCGGACCAAGTTATGCTTTCTAAAATTGGAAATTGTATAGAACTAACTCTATTAATGGCTACAGTTCTTGAGGCAATAGGGTTAAACTGTATAATTATCATTCAACAGGGTCATGCATATCTTGGCGTTTGGCTCGTTAATGATTGTTACCCTTGCAGTGTGTGTGACGATCCGGCATTTATCGAGAAAAAATGCTCGCGGGGAATAAATGAAATGCTTGTTATAGAATGTACTCAAGTTGCTCAAGAAAAGGCTTCCTTTGAAGATGCCATTCGTATGGCAGAATTAAATCTTGCCAAGCACAACATCTTTGAGCTGTTTATTGATGTAAAAAGGAGTAGATTAGAAAGGATTCTTCCATTACCCACAAGAATAGAAAATAACGGAACCTGGTCTTTTGAAACAAACGGAATAGAGCATGATTCCTGCGAAATTGATGTTAAGGAACATGACCGATACGATCTGAGCAGGATTGCAAACAACAAAAAGGAATTGACAAAATTCGATATCTGGGAGCGCAAACTCCTTGATTTTTCACTACGCAACTCGCTCCTTAACATCTCGCTACGAAGAAAGGCTGTTCAGTTTATTTCTTTCGATATCAACAGGGTTGAAGATCATCTGCAAGACGGGCATGAATATCGTATTTTGCCAAAACCAAGCGTGGAATTTTCGTTTGATACCAGCGAAAACCTTGTGAGATCTAAACTCCATGAATCTCTCCATGAACTTATATTCAATGACATTGAACACCATGTACTGCATACTTATCTTACTGAAAGCGACACTAAAAATGTATTAAAAAATATATACAGGGCAGCTCGGAATGCTATAGAAGAAACAGGTGCCAACTCACTGTTTCTTGCCATAGGCACACTTCGATGGTTTGAAACAGAACAAAGTACAACTCCCCGTTATGCCCCTCTTCTTTTGCTTCCAGTGGAGATGGTATATAAAAAGGGAAACTATTTCATCCGAACTCGAGATGAAGAAATTTCTCTCAACATCACTTTGATAGAATTCCTCCGTCAGAACTATGACATAACAATAAATGGGCTAAATCCTCTACCATTGGATGATAGCGGAGTCGATGTTCCTCTAATTTTTGCTATCATACGAGATGCATTAAAAGATCAGAAACGTTGGGACGTAGAAGAAGAATGTCTCCTTGGCACCTTCTCCTTCAGTAAATTCCTCATGTGGAATGATATTCATAGTCACCGTGACCTATTAATACAAAATAAAATTATAAATAGTCTCGTTGCCAATAGGCTTACATGGACTCCAAAACCGGTGACTTCAGAACTCAAAGACATTGATTTAAATGTATCACCAG
Source organism: uncultured Sangeribacter sp. (assembly GCA_964640365.1). Classification (GTDB taxonomy): domain Bacteria; phylum Bacteroidota; class Bacteroidia; order Bacteroidales; family Muribaculaceae; genus Lepagella. The sequence continues at coordinate 3,130 of CAZXHO010000088.1, forward strand.
CCGATACTGCACTGCCCGTTTCAGTAGATTCCTCACAGATGGCTGCCGTGATTGAGGGAGGAAACGGTAATTCTTTTATCCTCTACGGCCCTCCGGGGACAGGTAAATCTCAGACAATCACTAATCTTATTGCCAATGCCTTATACCACGGCAAGAGAGTATTGTTTGTGGCGGAAAAAATGGCTGCCCTAAGTGTAGTTCAAAGTAGATTGGAGAAGATTGGACTTGATCCATTCTGCCTTGAGCTACATTCGAACAAGTCTACTAAACGCCACGTGCTTCAACAATTGGAAAAAGCTCTTAAAGTTGTACACATTGTTTCTCCGGCGGAATTCAAAGATAGGGCAGAAAAAATATTTTCAGAACGTAAAGATCTAATATCCTATATGAATGCCCTTCATAGTGTGGATAAGAAAGACGGCATTTCTCTGTATGACTGTATGGTAAGATATGAATCCATAGAAGCAGAACCATTTCAAGAATTCAATTTCGACTCTGCCGTAGACAATCTGATGGCAAAAGAAGGCTCCAAAGGAGTGGAAGACCTCTTGGGAACTCGTTTGGAAACTGTTATCAAGCTTGTAGGCCAACCTTCCAAACATCCACTCAATGGGCTGAGCATAGACCGCTCTATGCTGTCTGACACTGCTGTGGTAACTAATAAAATGAAGAAAGATTCTTCAATCCTCTCTGAATTCAGAAGGGAGTATGATGCCCTCTCTGAAACTCGCAGACTTAAGGAGAAGCTCATGCGCGATAATTCTCCTGCCATACTTGAAGAAGATCCTGAAAACCTTCGTCAACAATGGCGTGAAGCTAAGGCAAAATGGTTTGTTCCGCGTTACTTCGCCAAACGTAATTATATCAATCGCCTAAGAGAATTCAACAGTAGTCTGACCGAGGATGAAATCGAGCAACTTATTGAAGATTTGCAATCTTATAAAATTAGGCATGAGAAAATTAACAGTTTAAACAGTGTACTAATTCAATATTTTGATATTAATCCCGGTGAGAATGAGCTTCCCGAGTCTACTTTTATAGATAATGCCATATCAAAACTTGAACTATGGTCTAATCATTCTTCTAAAATGCGAGACTGGCATCATTGGTCTGAATATAGTATTGAGCTAAGAAGGAATGGACTCGGATGTGTTATTGATGCCTTAGAAAATAGTGAACATAACGTATCTTCTATAAAAAATGCCTTCCTAAAAGCATTATTCAAATATAAGGCTCAACAGAAAATTTCACAATCAGACATTCTGGCTACCTTCGAGGGTATGATGTTTGATGAGAAAACAGCAGCTTACAGGCGTATGACCGAGGAATATCAGCTCTTAACACAGAAAGAGTTATACGCAAGATTGGCAGCGCGTATTCCAAGGATGACAGACAATGTCAATAGTGGCAGTGAAATAGGGCTACTTAACCGCAATATAAGCAATGGAGGAAGAGGAATGTCGCTGCGCGATCTATTTGATCAGTTGCCAACTTTGATTCCACGACTTTGTCCATGCGTTCTAATGAGTCCGATGAGTGTGGCTCAATATATCAATCTTTCGGGCAACAAATTCGATCTTGTGGTATTTGATGAAGCATCACAATTACCAACGAGTGAAACCATCGGAGCAATTGCCCGTGGAAATGCTCTTATAGTGGTAGGTGATCCCAAACAAATGCCTCCCACGAGTTTCTTTTCATCCACAAACGTGGATGCAGACGAAGCATGTATTGACGATATGGAAAGTATTCTGGAAGATTGCAGAACTCTCGAAATACCTTCGCTGCAACTTTCATGGCATTACCGTTCAAGACATGAGAGTCTTATTGCTTTTTCTAATAATGAATATTACGAAGGTTCTCTTATTACTTTCCCCTCTGTAGACGACCAATGCACTAAGGTTAATTTTGTTCCTATAAAAGGTTATTATGACAAAGGAGGAAAACGCAGTAATAGAGCTGAAGCAGAAGCAATAGTAAATGAGATAGTTCGACGCTTGGAAAATGAAGAACTAAGAAAACAGAGTATCGGAGTTATAGCTTTCAGCGTTATGCAGCAAGGACTCATAGAAGATATTCTGCAAGAGAAACTTGATAACAATAAAGCTCTTCAGGATGCTGCCTCAAGCATGTACGAACCGATTTTCGTTAAGAATTTGGAAAACGTGCAAGGTGATGAACGTGACGTTATCCTTTTTTCAATAGGTTACGGTCCGGACAAAAATGGAAAAGTATCCATGAATTTCGGACCACTTAATAATGCCGGTGGTGAAAGAAGACTTAATGTAGCAGTAAGTCGGGCACGCCAAGAAATGTATATCTTCTCCACTCTAAAATCATCAGATATAGATCTTCATCGGTCCAAGGCTCGGGGAGTAGAAGGATTGAAACACTTTTTACAATATGCAGAAACGCAATCGCTACCCATATACTCACAGACTCACGACACACATCCCAATTCTGTTATTGCAGAACAAGTTGCTGAAGAACTTCAGAAAAGAGGTTATTCAGTTACTACAAATGTGGGACGTTCAAAATTTAGGGTTGATGTAGCTGTTAGCCAAGACAATGATCCGGGAGTATACTCTCTCGGAATCCTGCTTGATGGTGAGAGATACCGTGATACCCATACCACTCGCGACCGCGAAGTTGTACAACCCTCCGTACTGAATAATCTGAATTGGAAGGTAATGAGAGTTTGGAGCGTTGATTGGTTTAACAATAAGGAACGGGTTATTAATCGCATCATCGAAAAGATTAGTGAGGGTCAAGAAGAAAATGAAAAAACTCCGACACCCCAGCGGTTTGATCTTTCTGCAGAGCAATTAGAAGAGAAAGAAAGTTTAGCAAAGGGATATAACCAATATACCCTTGAAACCCAGGCAGCAATCTCAATGCCTGATATAGAACTAATGAGAAATATAATTGCAACAGAACAACCGTTGACATTCATATTGCTTTGCCGCCGAGTCTGTGCCCTGCGTAATGCGGGTCGGGTAACTCCCACCCTCCAAAAATCTCTTAGAACATACCAAGGTTTGTTCTTTACAGATAAAACCGGTGCATTTTGGTTGGAAGAAGAAGATAGTCTAAACTATCCATTTTTCAGACCCAATTCAGGAAGAGATATAACTGAAATTCCTGAAATAGAAATTACTAATGCCATTACCGAAGCATTAATCGAACAAGTAGCCCTAAGTGAAGATAACCTCACCGTTGCCGCCTCGAAAAAAATGGGCTTTACCCGGCGTGGTACTAATGTAGATGCAGCATTTAGGAAAGCTATCGAAACGATGAAAACATCCGGCAAACTTGAGTATGTCGGAGAAAACCTACGCCTTAAGGTTGATCAATAGAAATATCTATAAATCTTTTCTCAGGAATACTCCTATTGAGGCAACTACTCCTAAAATCCCTAATAGTCTATACAGGTAAAGAATAAAAATTAAAAACGAACTATAAGGCGATTAAAGAGTTCTTCGAATTTCTGTTGGAGCATTCGGCAAGCATCTTGCCGGGTAAATCCTGCAGGAGCCGTTAGTATGCCCGGATGGGATTGGGAAGTCTGAATTACAGCACTCTTAACTGCAGCCATCCATCTATAGCGTTCCTCTACAGAAAGATCTCTTTCGGGAACATCATCACGCATAAATAGTTTTAACTGGAGCTTAAGACGTGGCACATCAGCTTTGCGTGAGAGGGTTTGAATCCGCGCTTCATCTACATGCAATTCACATTGCATCCATCTGAAACGTTTGGACATCATGAGTAATCCCACATTCACAAACTCTTCCCTCTCAATGTCAGGAACATAACGTAACAGGCAATATTCGTATATAATTTTCTCTTCCATCATTTACCCAACATGTTTCGTTGACGTATTGCTTCCGCAGTAAAAATCTTGCTCTCCGCAAGACGGCGCAGTAAAAATCGTCGATAACCTTCTCGACGTTCTGAGGGAGAGATCTCACTTCCCTCTTCTTCAAGCCATTCTTCAGGAATAAGATCGACAATTTTATTGAGTGTCCGAGGAGTGATGGCCTGCCGCATAAGTGAATCTGCTTCTTCCAGTTTCGAGGCATAAGGCAAAAGCACATGGCGGCTAATATAATGGAAGGGATCAAGAGCAGCGACTTCCGGATCTTTCCAAGAATGATGAAAATATAAGGAGGCTCCGTGGTCGATGAGCCAAAGTTCATTGTGCCATATCATCATATTTGGATTAAGCCTTGTACGGTCTACATTGGTTAGAAAAGAATCAAGCCAAACCAATTTAGATGCTGTCAGTTCATCAACATTATTTACCGCCGGATCGAACGTAACGGCACCGTCGAGAAAATGCATACCCAGATTCAAACCTTCTGACTTACGTAGAAGCTCCTGTACCTCTTCATCCGGTTCTGTAATGCCAAAAGCGGAATCGAGATGGAGCAAAACTAATTCCGGGGTTTTAAATTTGAAACTTTTTGCAACCATCCCCCCTATTAGTTCGGAAATCAGAGCTTTTTTACCGTGTCCTGCGCCACGCATCTTGATAACATAACGGAAACCATCCGATGCCTCTCCGAGCAGCGGCAATGATCCTCCCTCTCTCATAGGTAGAATATACCGTGTGAGTTCTTCCTCTCTCAATTCCATATTAATTAAGAATTACAGTTTTCTATGCTATTTCGTAATTTTTATAACCATGAAGAGTATCTATGAGTATCTTATCTTTTCCCTGCTTTAAAGAAAACTACTTCACTCACTTAAAATGATAAGAGACACTTTTATACCACGGTCAATCTTTAATTGCAATTGATTTTTGAGTAAATTAAATCTCAATATGTAAAAGATCATAAATATCCTCAATTGCTAACAAAGGTAATTAATTATTTCTTATTATAGTCATTTGGGGTAACTTTTTATAATAATACCATAATTAATATGACTCTTACACTCCTTAAAATTTATAATAAGCATATTTGAATTTTCATTTGTAACCGAATAAAAATTTAAAGAAATACCAAATTTAAATGAGGTTATTATCTGTTATTATAAACTTGCAATGAAAATTTATAATTAATTTTGTGATAATTATATTTTCAACTGCCAAAATAGGGGATGAACATACCAGATAAAGATTTCAACTA
>CAZXHO010000089.1:0-8241 GCA_964640365.1 uncultured Sangeribacter sp.
GGTGCAGGCGAGCGCGGACATTCGCTACGTCTCAACGGCGATTCACTGGTGATGTACAACCGCCAGAACTACGGCTATACAGCCGGCGATCCCCGTATTTCACAAATGGGAATCACAGCGCCCTACTTTGCTTCCGACAAAGGTTACGGAGTTCTCTTCGATGACTACAACGAGGCTCTTCTGGTTCTCGGCGACACCATCAAATACAGCTCGGAAACTCCCTACGGACTTTCTTACTACTTCATAAACGGCAACCACAGTCTCGCGGGCACTACCGAAGGCTACACCTTGCTAACCGGCAGACAGGATTTACCCCCGTTCTGGAGTCTCGGTTATATAACCTCGAAATACGGTTATCATAACCAGCAGGAGGCGCTAGGTGCGATCGACTCCCTTAAAACCCGTGGATATCCCGTAGACGGAATGGTGCTCGACCTTTACTGGTATGGCGTGGAGACCGACATGGGACGCCTCGAATGGGATCCCAAGCAATGGCCGGATCACAAGGGAATGATCGATTCTCTGAAAAACCAAGGTGTCAACCTCGTGCTGATTTCCCAACCTTATATCAACAAGATAGGAGCCCTTGACAATTATAACCTACTCGCTGAAAAGAAGATGCTCACCCTCGATTCTGTGGGCAACACTCACGATGTCACAATATGGGTGGGTGAGGCCGGTATGTTCGATGTAAGCAATCCCGCAACACGTGAATGGCTTTGGAACCGCCTGAAAGGACTCACCGCCGAAGGCATCGCCGGTTGGTGGGGAGATCTTGGTGAACCCGAGGTTCATCCCCGCACCATTATGCATGCAAACGGTCAGTCGGCACCCCAATACCACAACGCCTACTGCAACGAATGGTCGAAGCTTATCTACGACGGCTTGCGTAAAGACTTCCCGGAGATGCGTCCCCTGCTGATGATGCGCGGCGGCACAGCCGGACTTCAGCGTTATAGCGTATTTCCATGGACCACAGACGTATCACGGTCATGGGGAGGTTTCCAGCCACAGATCAACCTCATGCTCAATTCAGGTATCTCCGGTCTCGGCTACATGAGCAGCGACCTTGGCGGATTTGCCGTAGACCCCGCGCATCCACGTGATGAAGAGCTCTATGTGCGCTGGGTGCAGATGGGTGCTTTCACACCTATGATGCGCACCCATGCCCAGCAGCAGCCTGAACCCTACCACTATCCCGACAGCGAAGAAATCCTGAAGAAATTCGTTAAAATGCGTTATCAGTGGTTGCCATATAACTATACCCTTGCTTACGAAAACGCAGCTTTCGGCCATCCGCTCGCCCGCCCGCTCAACTTCAACGGAGATAATCCCGGCGATAAGTATTCCACCCTCACCGATGAATACATGTGGGGCGATGAAGTGCTTGTGGCTCCGGTAATGGAAAATGGTGTCCGCGAACGCAAAGTCCTGTTCCCTGCCGGAGAGTGGATCAACTTCAACAATCCGGAGCAAATATTTAAGGGTGGCACAGTTGCAACCGTTCAGGCACCTCTCGAGGAGCTTCCGATGTTTGTACGCGCCGGTTCCTTCATTCCTCTGTATGACGGAGAGATAGAAAACGTTACTCAATACAATCCTCAATTCATCACAGTGCGCTACTATCCCTCTGCATCTAAGAGCACCTACACTATGTTTGACGACAACCGCCTGTCTCCGACCTCACTTGCCGACGGCACATACCAGCTGACCACCATGACCGGAGAGAGCAGCGATGGAGAAACAGTGATTTCCCTCACAAGCAACGGCGGATCTTACGAGGATATGCCGGAAATACGAATGATGACTTTCGAAATCATCAACGTCGACAAACCAACAGCCGTTAGTATTTCCGATGGCTCCGAAATGGAAGAAGCCATGTCAATAAAAATGATACGCCAATATGGATGGGCATACGATGAATCAACACGCAGCCTCTATGTCCGCTTCCCGTGGAACTATAAGAAAATGTCTGTAAACTGCAAGTTCTAAACATATACAAAAGTCTCATAATTAAAATCCGCATAAATTTCCCGGTGTCGGAAATTTATGCGGATTTTTGCTTTCCATAATTTCGGAAATAATTGCTTTCGATCGTCCGTATCGGAATAAAGAAAGTCTTTAAAAACGGTGTATTAGCTTTGTCCGCAAAAAAGATGGACAGAACCAGCAACTTCGCGGAAAACCGCACCACAGGAATCAGACTTTTTCAGGAAGCATATCAGCAATGGGCGTCACTCTCATCATTCCGTAGAGAGCGTACGCGTAACAAGAACTACACCTTCGGGCGCCAATGGGACGATATAATAACGGTGGACGGCATACGCATGACCGAACGTGAATATATTATCTCCGAAGGTAATATTCCCTTGCAAAACAACCTGTTGCGCCGCATAGTGCGGAATGTGTTGGGAGTATTCAGACGTCAGTTGGCAGAAAAGATGGATAAATGGGAAGATTCCCAAGCCCGGACAGCAGCCGCCAATGGTCTTTACGAACTATATTCACGCACCATGGAGGAATTTCTCATTTCCGGGATTGCCGTACATAGGATCCGGCAAGGTCTTAATGGTGGAATTCCGGGAGTATGGCACGATATGGTGTCGCCGGAAACTTTCTTCTTCACCACCTCAGCGTGCGACACCCGTGGCTGGGACGTTGACCTTGTGGGTCAATTTCACGATGTGAGCTTTACAGAATACTGCAACTCCTTCATCCATACTCGGGAAGAATATGAAAAGCTACTCATAAGCAATCCTGACAAGAAACCGGTCAGAGTTGCCGAAATATGGCGCCGCGAGAATGTGGCACGCCGTCTCGTGCATGACGACACCAAAGGCTCGGTGGTTAAAATGGATGAAAGTATTTGGAAATCCGACCGCAAGCTTCGGAATCACACTTCCCGCTGGATTCTTGATGATGTGTGGAGATATTACTTCGTTACCCCTGACGGCACAGTGCTGCGCCAAGGAGACAGCCCTCTTCCCAACGGCAAACATCCCTACGTTTTTAAATGCTATCCTTTCCTTGACGGAGAAATACATAGTTTTGTAGCCGACATAATAGATCAGCAGCGCTACACCAACCGTCTGATCACCATGTACGACTGGATTATGCGCGCCTCGGCGAAGGGTGTGCTGCTTATGCCGGAAGGAGCCGTTGACCCCGAAAACATCCAGGATGTAGCCGACCAATGGAGCCGGTTTAACGGCGTAATTGTCTATCGCCCAAAAACCGGGCAGCCGGATCCGAAGCAAGTAAACGAAAGTGCACCAAATTCGGGTATCTGCGAACTCCTCGACATTCAACTCAAAATGCTCGAGGATGTTTCCGGTATCAACGGAGCTTTACAGGGCAACGTCACCGGTACTTCCGTCAGCGGCACACTCTACAACCAACAGACACAGAATTCTTTGAATTCACTGACAGACCTCCTCGACACATTCGCCTCCTTCATCTCCGACTGCCAGACTCTTTCCGGACTCCTTTCAGCAGAATTGAGAAATTAGAAAACTGCTGCAGACGACGGACGTATCCTCACCCCCGGGGTGACTCTCAGCAGCCTCCTCGGAAGCGGCATTTCACGGAAACAGACATGCAGCCCTATGGCACGCGTCATAAGCAGGTCGTCGTGATGTCCCGGCAACGCACCGTAGCTCCCGTTCTGGCGCTGTTCATATACGAGAAATTCAGTAAGGCATTCTTCATCGCGTTCCACATAGAGACCCTCCCTTATAGCCTGTACCAGCATCGATATCACCATCGGTTTGGTGGCTACATTGGTGTGAAAGCCATATTTCACAGGCATTCCCTGTCTCACCTCCTCCTCACTCTGGCGACGGGCATATAAATTTGGATAAGCATCACGCAGACGGTTAAGAAGGAAAGAAGCCTGATCACTTTCGCCGGAACGCTGCGGGTCACGTGTCTCAAGCGAATTACTTTCTATCACAAGCAGTGCATTGTCATAATATGTGGCAATGCGCGCTGCATTCCAGGCAAGCAAATCGAAATCGGTGTGACCACGCCATTGAGCCACAATCTCGGGCTTTCCACCTCCCGCCATATTGATACGGTCGAACACGGCTATCACCGACCAATCGGCAGTGCGCGACCTTCCGCCGATATCCACCACCACAAGATACCTGTCTGATACCCTCTCCTCCGGAAGTATTTCCCGGTCGGCCCATACAACAAGAGCACCGTTGGCATCAGCATTAAACCTCACGTTTTTCAAAGATTCCTCCTCTCCGGGAGAATCCCCGTCGATCTCACCCCTCATAAGAGGCTGTCGACACTCTTTGCGCAAAAGTTCCACCTTATATTTATCAAACACCCTCGCTCCGGAATGTACAAAGGCTTCCACATCGTCCGACGGATATTCGGAAGCCATCAGCCCATGGTCTGAATATTTGGCACGCTCGTTCACAAACCAGTTAATAGCCTCAAGCGTCGCGCCCCTTTCCCAGAGCCACCACAGGTAGGCACCCGGCTGACATCTGTCGTTGACCGCCTGCAGTGCCCTGCGTCCGGCTAAGAGAGCGTTTGCAAAAACTGTCTTTTCATTATCATCGCTGAAAGGACTGCTGTAGAGTTCTATATCATACCACGCTACAAACAAAGCCTTAAACTGACTGTTTCCGCTTTTGGCAGCCTCATATTCCTTATGAAAGAAATTTCCCGTACCGTTTGCAGTCGATTCATACAAAATCATGGTGAGGGGTTCAAGCAACACACCGGAAGTGGCAGCCCTCACAAGAAGTTCGGGAGTTTTGCGCCGGGTTGTCTTCCACAGTCCGACTTCAGAACAATGTACAAGATTGTAGTCACCTCCACGGCATCCGTCGGGAGTCTCGGCAGTGCCAACCTTTACCTTGCAATTGCGCTGAATCACTCTGAAAGCTGCACCCGAGTTACCCACTTTCTCTATCCTTTTCTCCTTTTCCGAGAATTTCTCACCCGGTTCATAGAGAAATTCGGCAGGATAGTGCATCAACATTCTGTCAAACATATCCTTTATCTCATCGGTGGCGCAACCTTGGTGCGCCACGATGAGTGAATTAAGACCTTTTTTATGTACTAACTGAAGCCAAGCCATGTAAAGCTGAACACACGTGCTTCCACCCCACTGTCTTGCCTTCAGAAGAATGAGACGTATTGGTCGACCGGCGCGCCGCATCTCTTCGAGTGCAGCAACCAGCTTGCGTTGCGGACGGTTGAGAACAAACAAAATATCCTCTCCTCCGCCTTTCTTCTTTATATATGCAAATGTCGCAGCCCAGAATGGGAAGTCGTAGAGTGCCCGCAGTCGCATCCACTCCTTTCTGACTGCTTCGCTGAGTTCATCAGTGCAGTTACCCTTTATTTCTCGAAGATAGCATGACAGGCTCCCGCAATGCAGAAGGTCAATCACAAGTTGTTCACGCTTCATTTCTACGGGAATGTGACATTCCAGCCCCTCCACATCAAAATGAAACCGCGAAGGATCGTCCGGATCACCGGCGATTGGATCATAAGGAGCGTCAATAAGTGCCCTGCGGCGACTGTTCTCCATAAGAATGTCATTTACATTCTCAGTCATATTCCCTCCTTTCACAGACTTCTCCCTGTTTTCTGCTTCTGCGTTTTTTCTCCTCATAGATCAGGATTCGTGCCCTGTGCCATGACATGTAGGAACTTGGCGCATCCTCGTTGACCACTCGGAACACCAGCTCACTGAGCTTTACACCCGGATTCTCCTCCATAAGAAGCTCGAGACGCCTGAAAAGTTCCAGATACATCTCTTTCTTGCATGGAAGCATATCCTCAAGAGGATTTTCGCCGGCAAGCATCTTTCCGAGCACTGCGGTTGCCCTTGCCTCACTCACCCAGAAACGGGGAGCGGGTGCCTCAGCCGCCGTTTTAAAAGCATTGTTGATGGAAATCTGCGATTGCGCGGCAATAGATTCACGAAATGCACGAAGGAGAAATTCGTTTCTCTCTCTTGCAAATTCAGCAGTTGCGTTGATTTTTCTCATAATTAAAGCTATGGATTATTAATTAAGAATAGTTTTGAATAGATATATAATAGGAATTTGGCGGCAAAGTTAAACAAAAGTTTTAAAATAACAAAAGCATTGCTTTATATTGCTGTAATTTTGTGGTGTCAATTTAAATAATCTCTTTATGAATCAACAAAATCAAGAAAACAAAAAAATTCCCTCTACAAAAGGGATACTGGCGTGGGTAAAGGAGATTCTGAATCTGAAGGCACCCGAAATGGATTCTTCCCCCAAGCTTCCGGCGCCCGAAACTGTCACCTCGCTCATATCCCGTGCATCGGGCGAGACGGAGCAGACGGAGACATCCGCAACAGACAGTCCGGAAAAGCGAAAGGATGAAGCCGGGCAATCCGATAAGGAGGGTAAGAAAGGCAATAAGGGAAATAAGGATAAAAAAGAATCCTGCCCCTATGCGATGAAACGTAATATTGTAGAATCATTGCGAGAAATCAGACGCTTTGCCGAGGAACACAATCTTGCAGCAGCAATGATCAGGTCGTTACTCTCGATGCTTGCCGACATGGCACTGAATGCCATGAAAGGAAAAGTCAGCACCTCGATTCTCGATGCTCTTCTCAAAATTTTCAGCTACGACAACATTAAGGATAACCTTGATTCCGTATTGCGCGAAAAAGATGAAACATTGCTGCAGGCGCAAAACGATATTGAAGATGCCTACCGGCGCGGCGAACTGGCAGGCAGAAATGCAAAGATTAGGGAAGAGGTTTTTCCCGCTGAAGAAACCGACCTCCCCTATCTTAAAGGGAAATCATCGGCTGCCCCCTCCTCTCCCGACATCTTCTCTATAGCCAAAGACGCATAATATTAACCTATCAAACAATATAAAATATGATTTCTTCAATCCACCAGAAAGGCGAGAGTGTGAATATAGTTACAGGAACACCTGACGTCATGCCGGGCACCTCCGGCATACCGGGACAGCTCCCGGGAGAGGCGACGACAGTAAGCGTCGCGGCTGCCGCGTCGGGAGGAATGGACAGCGGTAATTTCATAGGAACAGCCGTAGATGACGAACTTTTCCGCTTTAACAGTGAAGACACGCCCCTGATGAACCTTATGCTGCGTGCAAAGAGGGTAAACGTAAACAGTCCGGAGGTTGACCATTACATGATAGACGAAGCGCGCTCTACGGTCACCACCACTTCATCTTGCGGAGGTAACAGCAAGGCATACTGCGTGTTGCCGGTGTCCGAATCAGACGGCAATGCACTTCGTCCACACACCACCTTGCTCGTAAAAGGAGTGTCCGGTTATGATCCGACCGGCAGAAACATAACTCCCGGCAGAGACCTGATGCTCTTTGTCACCGGTCAGGACTCCGGATCAAACTCTCCGATAGTGAGAGCTGTAAATGGGCAGAAACGTACTCCGGAAGATGAATTCGGCTTAATTCCGCAGATTCCCGAGGGCACACGTGTTGTGATTCTTGCCAATTCGCTCTATGAAACCCAGAAAGAGGTGGATCCCGATCTTATCCTTCCGCAACCCACGCGCATATATCTTCAGAAAAGGGGCATGAACCAAGTGGTGAGCGACTATTTCGAGAGCCAGAAGAAACGCATGCCATTTTCAAAGGCTGTCATAGCGGAACAGGCAATTGCCAATTTCAAGGTGCGCGGCAACCGTACGCTCTGGGCGGGACGTGCCGGCAAATTTAAAGTGAATGTGCCGAAGATGGGTATGCAATATGTCTACACCACAGAAGGCCTTCGCTGGCAATTCAAACGCGAACTCACCGAACGTGGCGCATGGAGCGTGGATAAGATAATCGCCTTGGCGAAAATGTTTTTCACGGGTGAGGACGTTCCTAAAAGCGCAATTCTACTTGCCGGGAAAAACCTTCTGGAATCAATTCAGAAAATCGATTATTCGCACCATCCTGAAATTCAGATCTCCACAAAGGTTAATTCGGTAGGATGGACGGTTACGAATTTCCATACTGTATTCGGTGACATAGAAATCAAACGAGAACCCACGCTCGACAGACTCGGGTGGAGCAATTCGGGAGCACTCATCGGCGAAAACAGGCTCGTGCATTATGTATATTCTGCCGAACATGCTTTTGAAGACCGCGTGGAGGGTGAAGAGGCTACACGAAACGGTCTTTTGATTTGGGATGCAGTGGCTCTGAAAGGCACATGCCACATTTGGATAGACGGTGAATCCGATTCTTACGACT